>DASQHK010000393.1:0-12260 GCA_035632135.1 Bryobacterales bacterium | reverse complement strand
ATTATGGAACTCACCCCACAACGAGTGCTGGAAGCGCTCCGCGCGGTGCAGGAGCCGGAACTCGCCCAGGACCTCGTTTCGCTCGGAATGGTGAGAGACGTAGCGGTTTCCGATGCGGCGGTTTCGATGACCGTGGCGCTCGCCACGCCGGGCAGCGCCTCCCGCGATGTGATCGAGAAAGGCATCCGCGAGGAGCTTTCAAAGCTCGGCGCCGGCGATGTCCGCATCGAGTGGCGCACCGAGATTCCGCAGGCGCGCGGTGCGTCAGACAAGCCGCCGCTTCCAGGCATCAAGAACATCATCGCCGTCGGCTCCGGCAAGGGCGGCGTGGGCAAAACCACCGTCGCCGTGAACCTGGCCGTAGGCCTCGCGTCACTCGGCGCCTCGGTTGGCCTGCTCGACGCCGATGTCTACGGCCCCAACGTGCCGCTCATGATGGGAGCCTCCGGCTCACCGCACGCCATCGACAACCGCATCCAGCCGCTCGAGCAATACGGCCTGCGGCTGATGTCCATGGGCTTGCTGAGCCCCGGCGACAAGCCGCTCATCTGGCGCGGCCCCATGCTGCACAGCGTGATCCAGCAGTTCCTGAAAAACGTGGATTGGGGCGACCTCGACTACCTGGTGATCGACCTGCCGCCCGGAACCGGCGACGTGGCGCTTAGCCTGATCCAGACCGTGCCGGTCACCGGCGCGATCATCGTCACCACGCCCTCCGATGTGTCGCTCGAAGACGCGCGCAAGGCCGTGCAGATGTTCACCCAGGTGAAGGTCGAGATCCTCGGCATCGTCGAGAACATGAGCTACCTGATCTGCCCGCACTGCCAGCAGCGAGTGGACGTGTTCGGCTACGGCGGCGGCCGCCGCACGGCGGAGCGCTACGGCGTGCCGTTTCTCGGGGAGTTGCCGCTGAACCCCGACGTGCGCGTCGGCGGCGACACCGGCTCTCCGGTTGTCCTGCGCGGCGCGGGCGAGCCGCTGGGGAAGACCTTTCTCGATCTGGCCCGCGCGTCGGCGGCCCGGCTCAGCATCCTTAACCTGACCGCGCCAACCGAGTCGATCCTGCACGTGCGGGCGTAGTGATTTACTCCCAGGACCCGCTCTCGCCACATTCAACATCTCCTCGAGCCTCCCGCCTGCCTGTAGCTAACCAATGGTTATGCCGATGAGTAAAGAGGCGGCGCGAACCTCCAATAGTGGTCGCCGAGTCCAATTCCGGCTGCCCGATGAAGCTCCAAATCGCGATCCCCGCTTACAACGAAGAGAGCAGCATCGAAAGCATCATCAACCTGGCGCTCGCAGCGCGCGGTAACATCATCGCCAGCTCCCCCATTACCGACGTCCAGATCACCGTGGTCAGCGACGGCTCGACCGACCACACGGTCGAGCTGGCCAAGCGTTTCGGAAATGATGTGGACTTGGTCGTGTTCGAGAGCAACCGGGGTTACGGGGCGGCTATCAAGGAGGCGTGGAACCGCTCCGACGCCGACCTGCTTGGCTTCCTCGATGCCGACGGGACCTGTGATCCGAACTTCTTCTCGCAACTGTGCAACACCATTGAAACCGAGCACGCCGACGTGGCTCTGGGGTGTCGCATGAACCGGCAGAGCAGAATGCCGGCGGTGCGGCGGCTAGGCAACCTGATTTTCGCGTGGTTGCTCCAGGTCTTCTCTTCCCGCGCGGTTCGCGACACGGCCAGCGGAATGCGCGTAGTGCGTCGCGACAGCCTTCGCAAACTTCTGCCGCTCCCGGACGGGATGCACTTCACCCCCGCCATGAGCGCCCGGGCCTTGCTCGGCAAAGGCATCAAGATCGCCGAGATCGATATGCCCTACCGCGAAAGGGAAGGGGAATCGAAGCTGCGGGTTGGAAAGGATGGCCTGCGGTTCCTCCAGGTGATTGTGGAGGCGGCGTTTCTTTACAAGCCGTGGCGGCCGCTGGGAATTTTGAGCCTGCTATCCCTGGCCGCGGCCGCCGGCCTGATGGTGATGCCGGCGGCGTACTACCTCGCGCATCGCTCCGTGCTGGAGTGGATGATTTACAGGTTCGTCGTCGCCGATCTGGCCGGCGCGAGCGCGTGCCTGCTGTTTTGCTCCAGCTACCTGTCTCGCAAGATCGTCGACATGACGCTCTCCAACGAGGTCGAGCCCGATCCGAAGCCGGCTTTCATCGCGAAATTCTTTTCCAGTTCCTGGTTCTGGCTCGCGCCGCTCCTGCTCTTCCTGGCCGGCGGTCTGCTGGTGCTGCCCAGCTTTCTCGAGCTGGTCAGGACGGGCGCCACATACGAGCACTGGTCACGTTTCATCGCCATGTCCTTTCTGTTCTCCGTTGCCATCATTCTGCTCGTAACCCGGGTGATGGATTATGTCTTGGGCCTGATCGAGGGCCGGCTTTCCTACTTCCGGTCGCAGAGCGCAGACCCATGAGCGGGACGGCCAACCACACCCCTGTTCGCCGGCCTTTGCTGCGCGGTCGTCCAGGCCCGCTCACCAGGGACCTGGCAGAGGGAATCTTGGTCCGCCCCCGCAGCACGATGGCGTAGGGAAAAGTAGCCTGCGAATTAGGGGAAAGCCTTAACTGGGACACTCTGACGCCGTGCTATTGATGGTTGGAGATAGGGCAAGAGGGAGGATCAAGTCACTATGAGGTCCTGGCTGCAGCAAGCCAAACGCGGGAGAACTTGGACCTGGGCCGTGGTCACGGCTCTGGAACTTGCTTTGAACGCGCTGGTGGTCTCGATCGCCCTGGGCTTGCTATTGCTGGCCGCACATTTTCCGTACGGGAAAGACGCGCCCCTCCTGCCGGAAGAAGTGGCTAAGATCCGCACATATTACGCGACTGCTTACGCGGAACACAAGTCAGACGCGGCGCCGGAGAGCCAGCCGGAGAAAGAGGATGCCTATGTCACAACCGCTCGTGGCGAAATCCGTATTTTTCGCGTAAAGGAAACCGTGGAATCCTTTGTAGAGCGCTTCAATCTCCAGGGGCGGAAAGTGCTGGATGTGGGATCGGGCACCGGGTATCTTCAGGATGTCGCGAATGACTATACGGGGCTCGACATCTCCCCTTCGGCCCGGCGATTCTATCACAAGCCCTTCGTCGTAGGCTCGGCCACGGCCATGCCGTTTGCGGATAACAGCTTTGACGCGGTGTGGTCGATCTGGGTGCTGGAGCACGTTACGAATCCCGAGCAGGCGCTGCGCGAAATGCGGCGGGTGGCCAAGGATGGCGGCCTCCTGTTTCTCGCTCCAGCATGGGATGTGCGATATTGGGCGGCTCAAGGGTACGAGTTCCGCCCTTATCACGACTTCGGGCCAGCGGGGAAGTTGCTGAAAGCCAGTATCCCTGCGCAGAGATATTTCGCTTGCCTTTCGGAGTGGGTGGTGCGGCCCGCCAGGGCGGCCGCCTGGAAACTGACCGGCCGGCCCACCATATTCCGTTACAGCCGTTTGGAGCCTAATTACAAGCAGTATTACGGCCCGGACGCCGACGCCGTGAATTCGCTCGATCGGGCCGAGATGGCGCTGTGGTTCACGAGCCGGGGCGATGAGTGTCTGAATTGCCCATCGCTCTGGCATGGCCAGGACGCCCCGCAGGAGCCGACCCTCTCGGAAATCGTCATCCGCGTTCGCAAGAGAGAGCCCGACAGGGTGGCGGGCACGCCGCGCCGGGTGGCTGATTCGACATCGGGCGCGCTCGATCATAACGGGCACGCCGCGCTTCTCTCCCGGCTTGGGCCCGCGACATTGCGCCACTCGCAATGAATGCGGCCGGCCTGTTCGACCTCACCGACGAGTACACCCAGATGCTCGACCAGGGCATCCGGCTGTCCGGCGAGGACCAATATTTCTTCATCCGGGGCCGCCTCCGGCACCTGCGGCAGCGGTTGCCGCCGAACTGGAGGCCGCGCCGCATCCTGGATTTCGGTTGTGGCATCGGCCACACCGCGTGGCATCTGGGCGAAGCTTTCCCGGACGCGGAAGTGGTGGGATTCGACACCTCCAGCAACGCCCTGGCGCAGGCGCAGGCGGCCTATAGATCGCCCCGCATCCAATTCCACCCGGCGGAGGCTTTACCCATGCAAGAGCCTTTTGATCTCTGCTACACCAACGGCGTCTTCCATCACATTTCCCCCGGCGAGAGGCCGCGCGCCTTGCGGATGATCTACGATTCGCTGGCCCCGGGCGGCTACTTCGCCTTGTTTGAAAACAACCCGTGGAATCCCGGCACGCGCTGCGTGATGCGCCGCATTCCCTTCGACCGCGATGCCATCACGCTTTCCCCTCCCACGGGGCGCCAACTCGTCGAGAGCGCAGGTTTCCGCCTCTGCGGGGCCACCCGCTTTCTGTTCTATTTCCCGTGCGCTCTCGCGCTCCTTCGCTTTTCGGAGCCTTGGCTCTCCCGCGCGCCCCTGGGGGCGCAGTATTGCGTCTTGGCCTCCCGGCTAGCACGCGTGCCAGGGGCGCCGGCAACCTGATGCAATCGAGCGCAGAATCTTGCACGGCCGGCGGCGCCCGCTATTGCGCCGTCACGACCGCGCAAGTGCCAAGCTCTCTGCCCGCTCCTGTAAGGCGCTTTCTGCCTTGGATAGGCCTGGGATTGATCCTGTCCGCTTTCCTCCTGTATCTCGCATCGCTGCACATGGCCGGCAACTTCGGGAGATATCACGACGACACGCTCTACTTCAGCTCGGCGCAGGCCCTGGCCCAGGGCCGTCGCTACATCATGCCGAGCGTTCCAGGGAACCCGCCCCAAGGCAAGTACCCAATCCTGTATTCCTGGCTGCTTTCCTGGATCTGGAAGTGGCAGCCGTCATTCCCGGCCAACGTCAGCGCCGCGGTGTGGATGACGGCCGGATTTGCCTGCTGGTTTCTGATCGCCGCTTTCCAGATGCTCCGCCGGCTCGCGGGTTTCGGCAACGGGACGGCGCTGGCGCTGACTGCCCTCTGCGCTTTTCAGCCGCACTTTGTGTTCCTGAGCGGCTCGGTATTGAGCGACATGCCGTTTATGGCGTTGGCCCTCACCGCGGCGCTCGTCGCCGATGGAGCGTTCCGGCCCACAAGCCCGCCGGGCCTGGCGCTGGTGGCCGGGATCCTGGCCGGCCTTTCTGTGATGACGCGCGGCGCCGGGCTTGCCGTGGTGGCCGCCATCGCGGCGGCAGCCCTCTGCCGCCGGGCCTATCGTCGTGCGGCTGTTTTTTGCCTGGCGGCAGCGCCGTTTCTGCTGTCGGGTTTCCTGCTGCGCGCAGCCCCTGATCCTGCCTTGCAGAAATGGGCCGCCATGGGCGGCCCGGGCTTTCGGCAGACCTGGGCTTTCTATACCGGCTATTGGGGCTTTTGGAGGCTCAGCGTGCCTGACTGGCCCGCGCTGCGCCTCTTGCTCGCGGCCAACATTCACGAGCTTCTTGAGACTCCGGCGTCACTGTGCCTGTTTCCGCCTCTCGGCGATGGAAGCTATGTCGGCGTGTTACTGGGCTACACGCTGAGCACGGGCATCCTGGCCGGCTTGGCGAGACAGGCCCGCCGCCAGGAATGGAAGCCGGTCCACTTCCTGTTTCCGTTTTATGCAGCCCTGGTCGTCATGCAGGTTCAGGCGCAGATGGATCGCTACCTGCTCCTGTTTCTGCCGCTCTTCTATGGCGGGCTGTGGATCGAAGGCCGCCATTTCGTCTCCCTGCTTCTCTCGACTGTCCGGGCCTCCCGTCCGGCAGGTGAAAAGGCGCTGGCAGGAGTTCTGAGTTTGAGCGTTCTCGTGCTCGGCGGCCTGGCGGCCGACCACTACGTGCGCGGCTTCCGCCCCCAGTTGCGCGAACAGAGCGCTGAGCGAGCAACTCTGTCCAGCGAACAGCAGCAGCTTTACGACTGGATTCGCCACAACACCGATCCCCAATCCCGCTTCGTGGCCTACGAAGACGTAAACCTCTATCTCCACACCGGACGGCAAGCCATGCGCCCCATCGAATTTTCAGGAGCCGCTTTCCTTTCCGGAAACGACGCTGCCCTGGAATCGGGTCTGGCCCACATCACAGACGTGGCCGAGCACATCGGGGCCTCCTATTGGGTCGTGACGCCACAGGATTTCATCGTCCTTACAAACCGGGCCCCCCTTGAGAAGCGTCTCGCCCAGGTGCGGTCGGCCTTCCCGGTCGTCTTCCGAAGCCGGGATCACCAACTCCAGGTCCTTGATCTTTCCTGCTTGCAGCACCCCGGGCGAAGCGAGTGCCACGTGGCCGCCCTGAACCCCTGAAACTTCGGGCGCCTGACAGGCAAAAGCATGCGCCAAGGGTCACTTTGGTTGACACGCTTTCGCCGCTCTGCAAAAATGAAAAGACCGCTTAGGCGCAGGATGCGTTGGGCGAGACTCCGGAGCGAGCCGCGCTCCGTGCCATTGCTCCTCAGTAGCTCAATGGTAGAGCATTCGGCTGTTAACCGAAGGGTTGTAGGTTCGAGTCCTACCTGAGGAGCCAAATTCTTTCCCTCCAACGTTTTTCCCGCGTTTTGTTGACGGCATCGCCGCGCCAGAAGTGCGCGACTGGCCGACGTTTCGCGTGGCGGGCCACTCTCCGTTTTTCCTCCCTCCTGTTTGACCCGCCAATCCGGTGCGCCCGCAACTCTCACCTGAGGCCGTTTCTCCACGTCTCCGCCCGAAAACTCGAACTGGTTAACGCGTCCACGTGATCGCCCCGCCCCATGCCGGACAGTTTAACCTCCTGTGCGTATATAGTTAACGAGCGCGGATGAACACCGCGCCGATAACGCCCATCCGTCGCTACAGGGCTCAGATGAACAGTTCGGCGGATACCCCGAAGAAAGAGGCCAATTTCCGGGCGTGCGCCTTGCTGATAGCTCGCTTGCCATTGATCACATCGGAGACGTACCCGCTCGATCTGAATATGGGCACTAGGTCCGCTTGCTTTAGTCCACGCTTCTCCATCAAATACCGGAGAACCTCGTGAGCCGAGACCTCGCCCATCGGGTAATGCCGTTGTTCGTATGCCTGGATCAACGAGACCAGAAGAGACAGCAGGGCGTCTTCCTCCGCCGTACGGTGATCCCCGCGATCCATGAGCTGCTCGACCTCTGAAAGCAGCCGTTCGTACTCCTCTTCGTTTTCGATGACCTTCGGTACGGTCCTCGCCAGGAGCCTCCCGTAGCGCCTGACATCGAGAGTTAACGCGCCCATTTCTTCCATTCTCCTCGGTCGTACTCTTTGTGGGTCAGAAATGCCTTCACCATCAGCAGCTTTGCACGGTAGTCCACCTTTACAATCAGCCGGTAGGTGTTGTGCCGGATGTTGAAGATCAGCAGTGACTTGTACTGATCCGCATCGGCAAACACTTGCCTGACATCCAGCAGGGAGTGCCACTCTGCCTTACGGGCGACTGCGAACCATCGGTCCAGTTCCTCCGCGGCGTCGGCGTGAGCGGCGGCGAACTCCCTGAGGGTTCGCCGGCTAATCACGTTCACTATCCTATGCTCGCAAAATGCGAGCCACAAGGCAAGGCCGAATTCTCAGGTCGCAATGGCCTTCGACTGGCGGCAACCCCTTTTCTCCATTCCGCATTTCGTTTCTGCGTCCGGCCCGGGGAGCCAAACTTCCCGCCTCGAAGTTCTCCGCCGCAGTTTGTTAGCGCCTAGCGTCCGTCCGTAACCCACACCTGCACGGCAACTTAGCGCCTTCCCCTCTCTCCAGTTATTCACGCCTCCCGCGCAACCCGCCAACCACAGACCCCAGAACCCTACTGAAGGCCGTTTTCTCCGCGTCTCCGCCGGTTTCTCCAGAGTTGGTTAACGCGCGGGATGATTGGTTAACGCGCGCGAAATATTGCTGGACCCGAGCCGGACACTTTCTGCACGCTCAGCGTATATAGTTAACGAGCGGGCGAACAGCCCAGCTCGAAGCCCACCAGACAGCGCGTCGACCGCCAGGCGGAGATCGTTGTGGGTGGTCCCGAAAGGACCGCTCATGCCCGATCACGACGGCGCGCTCGAACAAGCAATCCAACAGATCGCCGCTCTTTTCGCCGAGGCCTACCTCCGTCTCCGTTTCCCGTCTTCCCCCGAGAAAGGACTTGCCTCTCCGGAGACACCGAGCCCTCATGTGACTGGGAGGTTAACGGCATGAGAGAAGAGACGACGATCAGCACGACTGTCCCTTCGAGTGGAGATCGAGGGCCTGCGGCACCGGACCGTGGGCCAGCTCAAGGACAAATACCGGGAGGTGTTCGGCGAGGACACCCGGTCGAACCACAAGCAGTTTCTGTTTCGCCGGATCGCCTGGCGCATCCGGGCGAACGCCGAAGGCGGCCCTTCTGAGCGGGCCCGGCGCCGCGCACTTGAGATCGCCAACGACGCCGACCTGCGCATCCGGGCCCCGAAGAATTTCCTGAGGGAACCGGTGGACAAGGGCCAGGCGAGCGAGAGCCGGGTTTCACCGATCGCTGACCCGCGGCTACCAGCGCCCGGCACGCTCCTGGTCCGCCGCTACCAGGGAAAGGATGTGGTCGTCCGGGTACGCCAGGACGGCTTCGAGTGCGACGGCCGGCTGTACTCGTCGCTCAGCGCGGCCGTGCGGGCCGTGACCGGTACCCGCTGGAACGGGTTCGCCTTTTTCGGGTTGGGCGGCAAGCCGGGGAGGGACCGTGGCGTGTAACGGCAATGGCACGACCACAGGGCCCCCGAAACCGGTGCGCTGCGCGATCTATACGCGCAAGTCCACCGAAGAGGGGCTGAACCAGGACTTCAACTCACTCGACGCACAGCGCGAAGCCGCCGAGGCTTACATCCGCAGCCAGGTCCACGAGGGCTGGTCGCTGTTGCCGGCCCAGTACGACGACGGCGGCTACACCGGCGCCAACATGGACCGGCCTGCCGTGAAGTGCCTTCTCGCCGACATCCAGGCCGGGAAAGTCGATTGCGTGGTGGTCTACAAGGTGGACCGCCTGAGCCGGTCGATCCGAGACTTCGCCAAGATGATGGATCTGTTCGAGAAGCAGGGCGTAAGCTTCGTCTCGGTCACGCAGCAGTTCAACACGACGACGTCCCTGGGCAGGCTGACGCTGAACATCCTGCTGTCGTTCGCCCAGTTCGAGCGGGAGATCATCTCCGAGCGGACCCGCGACAAGGTGTCGGCCTCCCGGAAGAAGGGTAAGTGGACGGGCGGTCACCTAATCCTGGGTTACGACCTGGACCCTCGCGCGACCCGCCTGCTGGTCAATCCCTCTGAAGCGGAGCAGGTGCGGTCCGTTTTCCAGTGGTACATCGAAGGCGAGTCGGTCTTCAGCATCGTCGACAAGGCTCGCCGGGCGGGCTGGCGCAACAAGCAGTGGACCACGCGGGACGGAAAGCTCTACGGCGGCCATCCGCTGCGCCGGCAGCACATCTACAAGCTCCTGGCCAATGTCGTCTACAGCGGAAGGATCTCGGCCGGCGACGAGAGCTACCCCGGTGAGCACGAAGCGATCATCGACCAGAAAACCTTTGAGCTGGTCCAGGAACGGCTAAAGCAGAACGGCTCCGGCCGCAAGACCGAGCGGGTCAAAGTCGAGGCTCTGCTGCGCGGCCTGCTCTACTGCTCCTGTTGCGGGTCGGGGATGTACCAGCTATGCTCCCCGCGCAAGGAGCGGCTCTACCGCTACTACGTGTGCCTGCGGGCGCAGGAGCACACGGACGACCGCTGCGCGACCCGGGCGGTTTCGGCCCCGGCGGTCGAGGAGGCGGTGGTTGAGAGCATCCGGCGCGTGGGCGTGCATCCCCGAGTGCTGGAGGAGACGGCCCGCGTCGTGCGCCAGCGCTTGGCCGAGCGGGTCACCGAGGTCAGGCAGGAGTTGAACGGCGCTCACCACAGCGTGAAGAACCTGAAATCGCAGCTTGCCCGGCTGCGGGAGCCGGAGCCCGCCCGAGAATCCGAGTTGAACGGGCAGTTCGCCTGCGGCGAGGCTCGAGTGGGCGAGCTAAAGCGGGAGCTCCTGATCCGTGAACGGGAGCGCCTGGACGGAAAGGAACTCCGCCGGATGCTGGAGTCCTTTGACGAGCTGTGGAAGGCGCTAAACATCGAGGAGCAAGGCCGCCTACTCAGGCAACTGATCGACAAGGTCGGCTATGACAGCCGCACCGGGAAAGTGACCGTGAGCTTCAGGTCAGCCGCTACCAAAGAACTCTGCCAGAGGGGAGTAATCCGATGAATCCGGACATTGGTACTCTAGACATGGAAATAAAGATCAACCCGAGGAAACACCAGCACCCGCGCGCTGGACGAGCCTCGGCGTCGAAGCAGCCGGCCGCGTCCCGCATCCCCCGTATCACCCGCCTGATGGCCCTGCCCATCAAGTTCCAGGAGATGGTCGACCGGGGCGAGGTCCGCGACTACGCGGACCTTGCGCGCCTCGGATACGTGTCGCGGGCTCGAATGACACAGATCATGAATTTGTTGAACCTTGCACCCCAACTCCAGGAGAATATAGTGTTGGACCCCGAGCAAGTTGAGACGATCTCCGAATCGCTCATCCGGGAGATCACCGGTCTGGTCCTATGGCAGGACCAGCTCAACGCCTGGGAGCAGGTCGGCAGGAGAGCTAGGCGTGCGGCCAATTCAGTTTTCAGCGGGTGTACAATGTCTGGCCCTGGCACTCCAGCCGAGGTGCTACGGTTGGTTGTTCAAAAGGGAAAGGCAATTACGCGATGACGAGGAGCAGTGCATCAAGGAGGAACCTTATAGGGACCCGAAGAAATTCGGAGCGCGCTCAGGATCCAAGAAGGAGCGACGCTCGATTCCCATTGGTCCGCTTTCAAACTTTCATCCAGGCGATTCGCGATTCCGGTTACAAGGGCACGCCCTCGGCAATTGCGGAGTTGGTTGACAATGCAATCGAGGCTGGCGCGAGCGAGATCCGCATCGACCTCATCACTGAACCACGGCAAGACGTGGTCACGACAATTCGCGTTCTCGACAACGGCGAAGGCATGACACCAGGTGTTCTCCAGACTGCCCTACAGTTCGGTGGTTCCTCTCGATTCAACTCCAGGGTCGGCTTAGGACGCTACGGGATGGGCCTTCCTTGCAGTTCTCTGAGCATTGCCCAACGTGTGGATGTCTGGTCCTGGAGAACACGCCGAGCGGCCTGGTCGAGTTGCCTCGACGTGGAGGAGATCTCGCAAAATGGAATTGCCGCTGTTCCTAACCCACGGCGGCGTCCCCGCGCGGAACTGCGACCGGTTACCGAAACAGGTACCGTGATCGAGCTCTCCAACTGCGACCGCTTGGATTCCTCTCGGGCTCCGCTTCTCGAGCGCTACCTCCGCATCGATCTGGGCCGCATATTCCGACATCTTATCCTCAAGGGTGTCGTGATTCTGGTTAATGGTTCGCCGGTCAAACCGATTGATCCACTATTCCTGGACGGTGATCGCGAGTGGTCTAGGGCGAAGCCATTCGGCCCTCCCCTTGTCTTTCCACTCCGAGTGCCCCAAACCCGATTTACTTCTCGAGTCATTGTCCGCTTCAGCGAACTACCAATCTCAGACTGGTTCGACTTGTCTAATTCGATCAAACGGAAACTTGGCATCGCGAAGGGGGCTGGCGTTTCCATAGTTCGAGCAGGACGCGAAGTGGACTACGGCTGGTTCTTCATGGGCAGCAAAAGACGCGAAAACTACGATGACTGGTGGCGCTGTGAGGTCCATTACGAGCCCGTGCTTGATGAACTGTTCGGGCTGACGCACACCAAGCAGAGGGTTCGGCCGGCGGGAGCACTGGAGGAGATCATCACGCCTGAGGTCGAGGCAATCGCGCGGACCCTCAACGCGCGAGTGCGATCGGCGTTCTTGAGTATAAAAGGCGATTCCCGCCTCTCACCGTCCGAACGGCGGGCTCGGGACGCTGACGTGCTCCTTGAGCCATCATCCATCGCCGCCAAGGCTCGCCAGCCTAGGTCTTCTTTGGCTTCTGCCCCGCAGGCTCTGCGCGGTCTGAAGTACGACCTATCTCGGGAGCAACTACCAAGTTCAGTCCTCTTCGAGCCCAAACTACATGCAAAGACACTCCATGTGACGCTGAACACCCGTCATCCTTTTGACGAGGAGGTTTACCAGAATGTCGTGAAGCAGGCGTCGCTAAGAGCTGGCGATGCAGTCAGGTTAGCAGCCTGTGTCTAAACCGGCCTTTTTCGACATCGGAGAATTGAGTTCTCCGCGAGGGGATCAACAGGCCCCGAATGCTGCGGACGCTCGGCAATCAGCGCAGGGGACCTTGAAACCGCCAAT
>DASQHK010000392.1:0-2042 GCA_035632135.1 Bryobacterales bacterium | reverse complement strand
CGTGGACGGCGTGCTGGGGTCGATCTTCTCGATTTTTCGCCGGCGCTCGCTCACCGGCCAGGGCACCGACGCCGATCTGCTGCGGGCCGGCCGCGAGCTGTTCGCCGCCGGCTACATTCTCTATGGCCCGAGCACGGTGCTCGTTTACAGCCGCGGCAAGGGCGTGCATGCCTTCACGCTCGATCCCGGCGTGGGGCAGTTTTTTCAGACGCAGTACCAGATCCGCATGCCCGCGCACGGCGCGATCTACGCCACCAACGAGGGCAACCGGCGGCGCTGGCAGCCAGGGGCCGCCGAGTTCATCGACCGCCTCGAATCGGACGATTCACCCGCCGGCAAGCCCTACTCGACGCGCTACACCGGCTGCCTGACCGCCGATTTTCACCGCATTCTGCTCGAAGGCGGCGTGTATCTCTACCCCGAGGTGCGCGACCGCGACGGAAAATATTCCGGCAAGCTGCGCCTGCTCTACGAGGCCGCCCCGCTCTCCTATCTCGCCCACACCGCCGGCGGGCGTGGCTCGAGCGGCACAGAATGTATTCTCGATATCCAGCCCGCTTCCCTCCACCAGCGCACCGGCCTGATCCTGGGCAGCCAGGCCGAGGTGCACCTCGCCGAGCAAATCATCGCCTCCTGCGAGGAAAAAACCGGAACCACGGATTCGCACAGATGAACACGGATCGGAAAGCCGAGATCGTTCGTTGGCGGCCGCGTAGCCTGCCCGGTGCTCTTGCGTAACTGAAATGGAAAAGGCTCTCCTCAGGGCCGCTTGAGCCTTCCAAGCCGCGTGCTGGCCGTGTTCCGCTGCGGGCGCTCCGTTCCTGGGCAGAGAGATCATTTCCCCGGTTCCGGTCTCCTCGGATGGAATACGTAGTTGCCCGCTTCATAACGCCGGTGCACGAAAATCATGAGGACCGTAGCGGCGATCAGGGCGGCTAGGCTTCCGTAATATGTAGCCATCGAGAAAGTGTACACAGGTATGCTCTCCCAGATAAGGTCGAGAATCGCCGCCTTTACGCTGAGGCCTGAGAAACCCTTCCCCAAGGAAGTGGAACTAATCTGCATGGCTAATGTGCCCAAGAGCCAAACTCCGAAAAGCATAAATATTGCGGCGGACCTCCGGGCGCCTTGCCGGTCTCTAAGATGCAAGACAACCCAGTAGGTCCCGAGTAATGCCGCCGGCTGTAAAATGGTTAGCAGGACGACGGCCAAACCGCCCAAGTCGTTCTTCAGCAGAACATGCAAGATGACCCCTGGTAACCAGAAACTAATCCCTCCCAAGCAACAGAAAACCAAAGCGACAACCATCAGTTGTTCCAAGAATCTGAAATGACGGGAACCCACCGCCCGCGCCCATGGGCGATCACTCTCGCCACAAGGCTGGCACGGCATACATCAGATCCGCGTTCATCGGCGGTTCCCAGTCTCACTCTGCGTACCGCCGGAAGAAGCTGCTGCTATTCCAGTGCGGCCGCTCGTTGCGATTGGCCACCGCCTCCGCCAGCCGCAAAATCACCTCATTAAAAGCGGCAGCGGCGGCCAGATCCACCGGCTGCTTGCTGTCGTCCGATGGCGCGTGGTAGCGCTCGTGCAGCCAGCGCTTGGCGATGGCTTCCTGCGGGGAACCTCCTTCGTAACCCACCTTGAAAACCAGGGCTGGGATGCCGCGCCGGATGAAATTGTACTGGTCGCTGCGGATGAAGATGTTGCGGTTCGGTTCCAGGTCGCCCTGCACGCGCAGGCCGAGCGATTTGGCGACCGCGCGCACCTCGTCACCGAGGGTCGATTCCTCCAGGCCATAGACCGTGACGATGCGCAGCGGGAACAGCGGCAGAAACATGTCCACGTTCAGGTCGGACACCATGCTCTTGGCCTCCACGGTGGGATGCGCGGCGAAATATTTCGACCCCAGCAGGCCCTTTTCCTCGCCGGTCACAATCACGAAGAGCAGCGAGCGGCGGAGACGGGCTTTCGATTCGTGCAGGCGGGCGGCGATGTCGAGCAGCGTGGCGACGCCGGAAGCATCGTCCATCGCGCCGTTG
>DASQHK010000391.1:0-10025 GCA_035632135.1 Bryobacterales bacterium | reverse complement strand
TGCGGGCACACGCGTGCCAGTTCGCTCGCTGTTCGACTACCTGGAAGGAGGCGAATCCCTCGACGAATTCCTGCGGCAGTTCCCGTCGGTGAGACGCGACCAGGCCATTGCGGCGCTTGACGTGGCCCGAGATTCCTTGCTGGCCGGTGCGCATTCTACTTGACGAGAATATTCCGGTCGATCTGGCCCCTGAACTGGTCGGTCATCAGGTGGACACGGTGACCGGCGTAGGGTGGGCAGGCATCGCGAACGGTAAGCTGCTGGCCCGAGCATCGGGTCGGTATGATGCCTTCATCACCATGGACCGGAACATTGCGTATCAGCAGAACGTTCCAATGCTACCCTTCGGGGTGCTCGTGCTGCGCGCCCCATCCAACCGCCTCGTTCATTTGCGCCCGCTGGTACCGCCACTTCTGAGCGCCTTGGCAACCCTGGCGCCTGGACAGTTACGACACGTCGGCGCCTAAGCAGCGGGCCGGGGGCGACTGGCAGACGCAGGTGTCGCCGGAAGCGGCAGCGCCAGGACTGACGTGGAGAGGCGACATCAAAAAGGGTCGGATCGCCGCTGCGGGACCAGGGGCTGCGTCTCTTCTAGCTTCTGCATCTGGTCGGCGGTGATCTCGGCGCCCTCTTCGTGATACTCCTGCTCGACGTTGACCTGCCAGAGATCGTAGCGGCCGCCGAGGATGTTGCGGGCGGCGAGGATGGCGGTGAGCATGGAGTGGTCCTGGTTGTTGTAGCGGTGCATGCCGTTGCGGCCGACGAGCTGCAGGTTGGGAACGCGCGGAAGGAAACGGCGGACCTGATTCATGGCGGCCTCATAGCCGCCGTCGTAGACGGGGTAGGCCTTTGGCATGCGGACCACGGCGCCGTCGATGACGTCGGCGGGATTGACGAGGCCGAGCAGGCCGATCTCCCGCTTGCCAAGCTCGATGAGATCGCGATCGGCGGAAGTCCACAGGCCGTCGCCCTCGAAGCAGAAGTACTCCAGGCCGAGACACGTCGTGGATGGATCGGGGACCATCTCGGGGCTCCAGTTGTTGAAGTTCTGGATGCGGCCGAGCTTGACATCCTTGTCGTGCACGTAGATCCAGTTGTCGGGGAAAAGATCCTTCTTGTTGACGACTAACGCGACGGTGAGGAAGTCGCGGTAGTGGAGGTTGGAGGCGGCGGCGAGAAGCTCGTCGGGCGGGGCGGGGCTGAGCTTCTCGATCAGCTCGCGCACCGGCATGCTGCTGATGAGGTGCGTGAGCGGATAGATCTCGCCGCCGGCTTCGACGGCCTCGACGCCGCCCTCGCGCCAGTAGATGCGATCGACCGGAGCGTGGAAAATCACGCGGCTGCCGCGCGCTTCGACCAGGGCCTTGGTGCGGGTCCACATCATGCCGGGGCCGTGGCGGGGATAGTCGAACTCGTCAATGAGGGTCTTGATCACTTCATCTTTGCTCTTGCCGAGTTCGCCGAACAGGGCGTTCTTGATGGCGGAGCTGAGGGAGAGTCCCTTGATGCGCTGCGCGGCCCACTCCGCCTGGATCTCGGTGCACGGAATGCCCCAGACTTTTTCGGTGTAGGTTTTGAAGAAAATCTCGAACAGGCGGCGGCCAAAGCGGTTGGTGACCCAGGTGGCGAAGTCGTTCTCGGGGCGGCGGGGATGCAGCTTGGCCCAGCCGTAGCTGGCCATGCAGCGCATGGTTTCGAGGAGGCCGAGGTTCATCAGCGCGTTGAGCGCCCGCAGTGGGTAGTAGTAAAACTTACCATGGTAGTAAATGCGAGAGAGGCGGGAGCGGCGGATCAGGTCGCCGCCCAGCACTTCGCGCCACATCTGCTCGACCAAAGTGACCTTGGTGAAGAAGCGGTGGCCGCCGATGTCGAAGCGATAGCCTTTGTAAGTGGCCGTACGGGCGATGCCGCCGACCACGTCGTCCTTCTCAAGAACGGTGGAGACGACGCCGGCCTTGGCCAGCTCGTAGGCGGCAGTAAGGCCCGCCGGACCTGCGCCGATGATGACGATGCCAGGCGACTCCATACCCAGAGTTTCATGATACCAGCCGTACACGGAGCGGCCCGCGAGCTTGCGTCCGAGGGGATATTACCGGGCTGAGACGGGTGTTGGACCTTGGGGGTGCTCGGCAGGCGCCGGGGCGAGCTTCCCGCGTTTGCGGTCGCGGAAGCGGTCCACCGCCGCAGCCATGTAAGTGTAAACCACCGGGGTGAGGTAGAGCGTGACGAGCTGGGAGAACAGCAGGCCGCCGACCACGGCCAGGCCCAGCGGCTGGCGGGCTTCGCCGCCGGCGCCGTAGCCGAGGGCGATGGGCACGGCGCCCAGAAGCGCGGCCATGGTGGTCATCATGATCGGCCGGAAGCGGATCAGGCAGCCCTCGTAAATGGCCCGCATCGGCTCGAGGCCCTCGTTGCGCTCGGCCTCCAGCGCGAAGTCGATCTGCATGATGGCGTTCTTCTCCACGATGCCGATCAGCATGATGAGGCCGACGAACGCGTAAATGTTGAGGTCCATGTGGAACAGCTCGAGCGTGAGCAGCGCTCCGAAGCCCGCCGAGGGGAGCCCGGAAAGAATGGTCAGCGGGTGCACGTAGCTCTCATAGAGAATCCCGAGCACGATGTAGACGACGGCGATCGCCACGATCAGCAGGATCCACAAGTTGGTCAGCGAACTCTGGAAGGCCTTGGCCGCCCCTTGAAACGTCGTGCTTACCGTAGCCGGCAGGGTGCGCTCCGCCACTTCCTGGATGCGATTGACCACGTCGCCAAGCGATGCGCCCGGCTTCAGGTTGAACGAAATCGTCACCGCCGGCAACTGCCCGTAGTGGTTGATGGTCTGCGGGCCCCTCTCGCGGGTGATGCGCGCCACGGTGTCGAGCGGGACCAGTTGCCCGCCGGCCGACTTGAAATACAGCAGCGACAGGGCCTTCGGGTCCTGCTGATACTGGGGCTTAAGTTCCAGCAATACCTTGTACTCGTTGATCGCCGCGTAGATGGTCGAGACCCAGCGCGGGCCGTAGGCGTCGTAGAGCGCGTTTTCGATCTGATCCGCGTTCACTTGCAGGGCGGCGGCCTTGTCGCGGTCGAAGGTCACGTTCACCTGCGGCGTGCTGATCTGCAGGTCGCTGTTGACGTCCTGCAGCCCCGGCACGCCCTCGATTTCGCGCTCCAGTTTTTCGGCCGCGGCGTAAAGCTCGGCTTTGTCCGGGGCGTGCAGCGAAAACTGGTAGGGGCTCTTGGTCACCTGGCCGCTGAGCTGGATGGTCGGCGGGTTCTGCACGTAGACGCGCATGCCCGGGAACACGGCCAGCTTCGGCCGCAGCTCCTCGATCACGTCGTTGACCAGCAGCTTCCGCTGCGAGCGCGGCTTGAGGTGCACCACCAGCTCGCCGAAGTTGGGCCCGCCGAGCGTGGTGGCGGCCGCCCCGCCCACGCTCGACACCAGCGAATCCACGTTGGGGTCCTGCTGGAAGACGCGGGCGACGGCCTGCTGGTATTCCACCATCTGGTAGTACGAGGTTCCCTGCGACGCTTCGGTCACCGCCACGAGCTGGTCGGTGTCCTGGTCGGGGATGAAGCCCTTGGGAATCTTTACGAAAATGTAGGCGGTCGCCGCCAGCACGACCACGAAAGAAGCGAGCACGGCCGGCCGGTGGCGCAGCGTCCATTGCAGGGTCACGTCGTAGACGTGCAGCAGGCCTTCAAAAAACCGCTCCGTCACGCGGTAAAACCACGAGCGCTCGTGCGTGTGCAGCGCCCGCAAAAACCGGCTGCAGAGCATGGGCGTAAGCGTCACCGAAACCACGCCCGAAATCAGGATGGCGACGCAGATGGTCACCGCAAATTCCTTGAACAGCCGCCCCAGCACGCCGCCCATGAACAGCACGGGAATGAACACGGCCGCCAGTGACAGCGTCATCGAGACGATGGTGAAGCCGATCTCGTGCGACCCCTTCACCGCCGCCAGCATCGGCTCCTCGCCCATCTCCATGTGGCGCACGATGTTTTCGAGCATGACGATGGCGTCGTCCACCACGAAGCCGATGCTCAGTATCAGCGCCATCATGGACAGGTTGTCCAGGCTGTAATCGAGGAGATACATCACGGCGAACGTGCCGATAATCGAAAACGGCAGCGCCAGGCTGGGAATCACGGTGGCGGAAAGATTGCGCAGGAAGAAAAAGATCACCATCACGACCAGGCCCAGCGTCAGCGCCATCGTGAACTGCACGTCGTGATAGGACTCGCGGATGGTCTCGGAGCGGTCGTAAAGGATGTTCATGCGCACCGACGGCGGCAGCTCGGCCTGGAACAGGGGCAGCAGGCGCTTGATGCCGTCGGTGACGGCGATGGTGTTGGTGCCCGGCTGGCGCTGGATGGCCAGCACGATGGAGCGCTCGCCCGATCCGTCGTGTTTGTAAAACCACGAGGCGCTCTTGTCGTCTTCCACGCTGTCGATCACGCTGCCCAGCTCTTCCAGGCGCACCGGCGCGCCCTTCACGTAGGACACGACCAGGGGGCGGTAGGCCGCGGCGCTCATGAGCTGGCCGGTGGCCTGGAGCGTAAACGCCCGCTCCGGCCCGATAATGGCGCCGGTGGGCAGGTTCACGTTCCAGTTCTTCAGCGCGTTCTCCACCTCGTTGATGCCGATTTGGCGCGAGGCCAGCGCGTGCGGGTCCATTTGCACGTGGACCGCGTATTTCTGTGCTCCGAGCACCTGCACCTGCGCCACGCCGCTCACCATCGAGATGCGCTGGGCGATGCGCGTCTCGGCGTATTCGTCCAGCGTCCACAGCGGCAGCGCCTTGGAGGTCAGCGCGAGGTAGAGAATGGGCTGGTCGGCGGGGTTCACCTTGGTGAACGTGGGGGGGATCGGCATGCCGGGCGGCAGCAGGCGGGAGGCCTGCGTGATGGCCGCCTGCACGTCCACCGCCGCCCCGTCCAGGCTGCGGTTCAGGTCGAACTCGAGGGTGATCTCGGTCGAGCCGAGCGAGTTGACCGAAGTCATCGAGTTCAGCCCGGCGATCATGGAGAACTGGTTTTCGAGCGGCGTCGCCACGGCCGAGGCCATCGTCTCGGGGCTCGCTCCGGGCAGGCTCGCCGTGATCAGCAGCGTCGGGAAGTCCACGTTGGGCAGGTCGCTCACCGGCAGCGAGCGGTACGCCACCATCCCGAACAGAGCGATGGCCGCCATCAGCAAGCTGGTCGCGATCGGCCGCTGGATGAATGTGTTCGAGATGTTCATCGTTCGATCCGGCTCAGTCGCCCGCCAGGGGCAGCAGCACCTCGCGCTCCGCCGGGTGTCTGTGCGCCCGCCACCGCTCCACAATCGCCGCCATGTAAGTGTAGACCACCGGGGTCAAATAGAGCGTGATCATCTGGGAGAACAGCAGGCCGCCGACCACGGTAAGCCCCAGGGGCCGCCGCGCTTCGCCGCCCGCGCCGTAGCCGAGTGAAATGGGCAGCCCGCCCAGCAGTGCCGACATCGTGGTCATCATGATCGGCCGGAAGCGGATCAGGCAGCCCTCGTAGATGGCGTCGGTGGGCGACTTGCCCTCCTTCCGTTCCGCCTCCAGCGCGAAGTCGATCTGCATGATGGCGTTCTTCTTCACGATGCCGATCAGCATCATGAGGCCGACGAAGGCGTAAATGTTCAGGTCCACGTGGAACAACTCGAGCGTCAGCAGCGCGCCGAAGCCCGCCGACGGCAGCCCAGAAAGAATCGTGATGGGGTGCACGTAGCTCTCGTAGAGAATCCCCAGCACGATGTAGACGACGGCAATCGCCACAAGCAGCAGGATGCCCAGGTTTCGCAAAGAGTCCTGAAACACCTTGGCCGCTCCCTGGAAGCTGGTGGTGATGCGGCCCGGCAGGCTCCTGGTGATCTCCTCAATCTCCGAGACCGCCTCGCCCAGCGCCACGCCCGGCTTGGTGTTGAAGGAAATCGTCACCGACGGAAGCTGACCGGAGTGATTCACCGTCAGCGGCCCGGCGTCGGTGGTGAAATTCGCAAACGATCCCATGGGCACCAGCCGCCCGTCGCCGGACCGGAAATAGAGCATCTTGAGGGCGTCGGGCCGCGCCTGATATTCCGGCAGCAACTCGAGCAGCACGTGGTACTGCGCCGTGGGGGCGTAAATCGTCGACGCCCAGCGCGGGCCGTAGGCGCTGTAGAGCGCATACTCGATCTGCGCCACGTTCAGTTGCAGCGCCGCCGCCTTATCGCGGTCGATGTCGATATTCACGCGCGGATTCTTGATCTGCAGGTCGGTGGTTACGTCTTGCAGTCCGGGCAGCCGCGCCATCTGCTTCTCCAGCCGCTGCGCCTGCCGGTAAAGTTCCGCAGTATCCCCGCTCTGGAGCGTGAACTGGTACTGGCTCTTAGTGACGTGGCCGCCCACCCGGATCGCGGGCGGAGCATTCATGTACACGCGGATGCCGGGGAATCCCGCCACTTTCGGGCGCAGCTCCTCGATCACCTGGTTCACGTTCAGCTTGCGCTGTTTGCGCGGCTTGAGTTGCACCCACAGCCGTCCCGTGGCGCCGGTGTTGTACGATCCGCCCGCGCTCGCCATGAGCGTCTCGATGTTCGGATCGTGGTTGAAGATGTCGCAGATTTTCTCCTGGTACATCATCAACTGGTGAAAGGACGTCCCTTGCGCCGCCTCCGACGTCACGTACATCTGGTCGGTGTCCACGTCCGGGATGAAGCCCTTGGGCACTTTCACGAACAAATATCCAGTCGCCACCAGCACCAGCACAAAAACGCCAAGCATCACCGGCCGGTGATGCAGCACCCACCGCAGGGTCCGGTCGTAGAGGCGCAGCCAGGCATCAAAGAACCGCTCGGTGACCCGGTGAAAGGCGCCGCGGCGCTGCTCGCCCGGCGGATGGAGAAACCGGCTGCACAGCATCGGGGTCAGCGTCACCGACACCAGCCCCGAGATCAGGATCGCCACGCAAATCGTCACCGCGAATTCCCGGAACAGCCGGCCCAGAAGCCCGCCCATGAACAGCACCGGGATGAACACCGACGCGAGCGACAGCGTCATCGAAACGATGGTGAAGCCGATTTCCCTCGATCCGTTGAACGCCGCCTGGAGCGGGCTCTCCCCCTTCTCCAGGTGCCGGACGATGTTCTCCAGCATCACAATGGCGTCATCCACCACGAAGCCGATGCAAAGGATAAGGGCCATCATCGACAGGTTGTCGAGGCTGTAATCCAGCACGTACATGACGGCGAAGGTGCCCACGATCGAGAACGGCAGGGCCATGCTGGGGATCAGCGTGGCCGAGGCGTTGCGCAGAAACAGGAAAATCACCAGGATGACCAGCGCCAGCGTCACCGCCATGGTGAACTGAATATCGTTGAAGGCCTCCCGGATGTTTTTCGAGCGGTCGCCCCGAATGACCAGTTGGACGGCGGGCGGGAGCTGGGCCTGAAACTCCGGGAGGAGCTTCTTGACCGCGTCGGTCACCTCGATGGTGTTGCTGCCCGGCTGCCGCATGATCATCAGGTTGATCCCGGGCTGCATGCCGTCTTTGGTATAGAGCCACGAGCCTTGCTGGTTGTCCTCCACGCTGTCGATGACGTTGCCGAGATCCTCCAGGCGCACCGGCGCGCCGTTGCGGTAGGCGACCACCATCGGCCGGTACGCGGCGGCGTTCATGAGCTGGCCGTTGGCGAGCACGTTGTAGGCCAGGTGCGGCCCGTAGAGCGTTCCGGTGGGCAGGTTGGCGTTCCAGCCGCGCAGCGCCGTATCCACTTCGTTAATGCCGATCTGCCGCGCGGCCAGCTTGTTGGGGTCCGCCTGCACGCGCACGGCGAATTTTTGCGATCCCCACACCATCACCTGGGCCACGCCGCTCACCATGGAGAGCCGCTGCGCGATGCGGGTCTCCGCCCAGTCATCGATCTGCCACATGGGCATGGTGGGCGAGGTGATGCCGAAAAACATGATCGGCGAATCGGCGGGGTTGTACTTGCGGAACGATGGCGGGGCCGGCATGCCCGCCGGCAGCAGCGGCATGGCCTCGGCGATGGCCGTCTCCACGTCCACCGCGGCGCTGTCCAGGTTCCGGCTCAGATCAAACTGGAGCGTGATCGACGAGTTGCCGGTGCCGTTGGTCGAGATCATCGAGTCGAGGCCGGCGATGGTGGTGAACTGGCGCTCGAGAGGCGTGGCCACGGCCGACGCCATCGTGTCGGGGTTCGCTCCGGGCAGGTTCGCCGACACCACCAGCGTGGGAAAATCCACGTTGGGCATGTCGCTCACCGGCAGGGCCCGGTAAGCCAGAATCCCGAACAGCGCCACCGCAAACATCAACAGGCTGGTGGCGATGGGGCGGCGAATGAAGGTATCGGAAATGCTCACGGCCGTATACCAAACGGAAACCGCCGATAAACGCAGATGCACGCCGATAAAACCCTTTGCTTGGATTGGCGTTGCTCTGCTTGCATCGGCTTAGCGCTGCTAGACTAGGCCCCCTTGCTGGAGCGGGCGGCTTCTTCGCTCTTCCGGATCTGCACCCTCATGCCGGGGGCCAGCCGCAGATGCCCCTCCGTGACCACGGTCTCCCCGGGCGCCAGTCCTTTTTGCACGACCATTTCCTGTCCCACTTGCGCGCCGGTGACCACCGGACGTGACTCCACCGTCCGATCTTTTTTTACCACATAGACGAAGGGCCCTTCCTGGCCCGTCTGGACCGCCTGCGTGGGGACCACCAGCGCGTTCGGCTCGGTGGTCAGCGTCAGCACCACGCGGATGAACTGGCCCGGCCAGAGCCGGTGCTGCGGATTGGCGAACGTCGCCTTCAGCTTGATGGTTCCCGTCGTCAAGTCTACAGTGTTGTCCACCAAGGTCAATTCCCCGGTTTCGGGGGCCGACGCCCCGTCTTGGGGAATGGCCGACACCGGCAGCTTGCCCTGCGCCATATACTGCTTGATGGCCGCGAGTTGGTCCTCGGGGACCGCGAAGGTCACGAAGATCGGCTGCACCTGATTGATGGTGATCAGGTCGGTCATGCTGGAGGTGATCAGGTTGCCCTCTTTGACCATCAGGTATCCCGCCCGGCCGTCAATTGGCGAGCGGATCGTGGTGTAGCTGAGCTGGAGTTTGGCGTTTGCAACGGCCGCCCGCGATGCTCCCACTGCCGCTTGAGCGCTTTGCACCGCCGCCCGGTCCGCCGCCACGCTCTGCGAGACCGCGTCGGCGTTGGCCGCCAACTGCTCGGACTGATCCTTGGAGACGATGCCCTCCTGAAACAGCCGCGCGTACCGCTCGGCCTGCGCCTGGAGGTACTTCTCCTGCGCCATGTCGCGCCGCAGGTTCGACTGCGCCTGCCCCAACTGCGCCTGGTTCTGCGCGACGGTCGCCTCCGCCTGGTTCACCATCCCTTGCAGCGGCCGCGGATCAATCTCAAACAGCAGTTCTCCTTTCTTGACGTACTCCCCTTCCTGAAAATAGACCTTGGTGAGCTGTCCGGTCACCTGGGCTTTGATGGTGACCGTCGAGTACGCTTCCACGTTGCCGATCACCTGGACGTCGACCGGCACGTCCCTTTGCACGACGGAGGCGACCGTCACCGGGACCCCGTCGGCCTTTTTGGAAGGCGGGGGCGAACCCTTAGAAGTGCACCCGGCCCCGGCCAAGGTGAGGAAAAATACACAAACGGCGGCGTGCTTGTGAGTGAAACAGCGGACTGGTCTGGCTAGCATTCCCGTGCCCAACCTGGCTCCCTGGGGGGACTATAAGATTGTAGCCCACCCCCTCCTTCGGAGGGCGTTGAAATCCTGTTCCAAGTTACAGTTGCCGGGCTGCGGTCGCGAACTGTGGCGGAGGATTCTACCATATTCAGCCCAGCCCACCCGGGGGCCGGGCAGGCGCGGGTGCGCGACATAAGAATGGACGGTCTGCGAGTTGGGCTGGAATTGCGCCTTCTCTGAGTATATGCATATACTCAGAAGAGGAGGTGCCTTGTGTCTCAGTCTCTCGCCGACCTGGAGGCCGCACGCGCCAAGCTTT
>DASQHK010000390.1:0-2744 GCA_035632135.1 Bryobacterales bacterium | reverse complement strand
GGGCTGCCCAGGCATGCCGGAACTGTCGTTTTCCCCAAATCAATCCAGCGAAAGGACACAATCATGGCACGACAAGCGCGTGGGGTATCGGTGAAGGATCTGTACGGCGGAAGATTCATCAGCCCGCAGGCTGTCCGGCGTTCGATGGCCGGATTGGAAAAGGGCTTGACGGCGGAATTCAAGGAGCGGGCCCGCGCACGGGCCCAACTTGCGAAGCTTGCGAAGCAGTATCAGGCCCCGCTCCTCGAGTCGTTGAGCAGGGACCAGCGGGCCATCGACGCTGTGAAGGGGATGCGCGCTCTTCACAAGGCTGCGCGAGGGCGCAAGCTGCGGGTAGCTCCTCTTAGGCCTCCGAAAGGCGTCTTTAACCCGGGTTTCAACCCCGGCATGCTAGGCGCGACGGTTGGGCCGCCCTACGACTATCAATGGACGTGGAGCGCTGTCTCCGGAAAATCTGTTGGGAACGCCGAGACCGCGGATAGCAGCTCGGGAGACCTGTCCATTCGCCTTTGGACCGACGACAACGACAGTTCCGCTGTGAGTGGGCGCGTCGCGGTAGGTATTTACTTCTATCCGCCCGCAGCAAACGGCAACTTACAGATTTGGTCATCCCCTGCCTTCGCCTACGAGTGGTGGACGTACTGCGGTCTGGCGTCCGCACATGCCGATGGATGGATAGGATTGTACGTCGGCAGCTATGATCTGGCGGGCGCGCCAACCGGGGCTGTGGTTGATCAGCAGGTGACCCTGTGGAGTGATGATTCCTGGTTCACGGGCGCCGGCGACCATCAGGGATCAAACTCGGGCTTTGGGCTGTATGCGCCTCCGGTCCCAGTCGACCAAGACCACCAGTATATAATTTGGGTATGGTGCGGTGGCGACGTTTCCGCGGCAGGCTGGGGATTGTTCTCGGGCAGCGGTGCGGGCGACAGCCTTCAAGTTCACGCGCCGTACATAACCTGGGAACTCCTGTGAGACGCGAAGACTGAAGATGCGCGCGGGCGTCTATATCTCGATTCCGTTCTGCGCGCAGAAATGCACGTATTGCAACTTCGCCTCCGGCGTGTTTCCGGAGGCGCTGCTGCGGGAGTATCTGGCGGCGCTCGAAGCCGAGATCGCAGCCGAAAGTTGGAATGTCGCGCCCGATACGCTGTACCTCGGCGGCGGCACGCCGAGCTTGCTCGACCCACAGGCACTGGGGCGGATCCTGCGCCGCTTACCCGCAGCAGAATGGGCCGAGGCCACACTCGAAGCCGCCCCCGGCACGGTCACCTCCGAGCGCACCGCGGCGTGGAGACTCCTGGGCATCGACCGGGTGAGCCTTGGCGTCCAGTCGTTCGTCCCGCGCGAGATCGCCGCCACCGGCCGCAAGCACTCGCCGCAGCAAGTGGCGGAGGAAGTCGCCCGTCTCCGGCAGCATGGTATCAGCGAGATCAACATCGATCTGATCGCCGGCCTGCCGCATCAGACCGCCGCAAGCTGGCGCGAATCGCTCGACTGGATCGAGCGGCTCCAGCCTCCTCACGTCTCTGTTTACATGCTCGAAGCTGATGAGGACAGCCGCCTGGGCCGCGAAATTCTGCGTGGTGGCGCGCGCTACGGCGCCGGGGCCGTCCCGGATGACGCCCAGATCGCGGACTTCTATCTCCAAGCGGTCGAGCGCCTCGAGCGGCTCGGCATCCGCCGCTACGAGATTTCCAATTTCGCCCGCCCCGGCTGCGAGTCGGCGCACAACCTGAAATACTGGCGCCTCGAGCCCTACCGCGGCTTCGGCGCCGATGCCCATTCCTTCGACGGCCATCGCCGCTGGTCCAACGTCGAGACGCCCGCTGAGTACGTCGAGCGCTTTCGCGCCGGAGCATCGCCGGTGGCCGCGAGCGAGCCGGTCGATCCGCGCCGGGCCATGGAAGAGCATTTCTTCGTCGGCCTTCGCCAAACTGCCGGCATCGAGCCGTGCGAAGAAGAGTGGCGCCGCTTCGCCGAGCCGATCCGGCGCTTGGGCCAGGACGGCCTGCTGCGCGCCGAAGGCAGCCGCCTGCGCCTCACCGACCGCGGCGTGCTCTTTTCCAACGAAGTTTTTCAGGAGTTCATCGAAACATGAGCCAGCAAACATCTTCCCGAGGCGCCGCCGCCGAAGTGGAACCCGAACTCGCGCGCGCCGTCGATTTGCGCAGCGACACTGTCACGCGCCCCACCCCCGAGATGCGCCGGGCCATGGCCGAGGCCGAGGTGGGCGACGATGTGTATCGCGAAGACCCAACCGTCAACCGCCTGGAAGAGCTGGCCGCGGCGACGCTCGGCAAGGAGGCGGCCGTGTTTGTGCCCTCCGGCACCATGGGCAACCAGATCTGCGTCAAGCTGCACACCACGCCGGGCCAGGAGGTCATCTGCGAGCAGCGCTCGCACATCTTCAATTTCGAGATGGGCATGATGGCCGCCTTCTCCGGCTGCCAGGCCTGCACCATCCCCACGGAGAGCGGCCAGATGGCCTGGGACCAGATCCGCGAGAAGCTCCGTCCCGATATTTATTACTACTCGCGCAGCGCGCTGGTGGCGTTGGAGAACACGCACAACATGGCCGGCGGCACGGTCTACTCGCTCGCCGCCATGCGCGAGATCTGCGACCGCGCCCACGAGCGCGGCCTGCGCGTCCACCTCGATGGCGCGCGCATTTTCAACGCCGCCACGCACCTCGGCTGCGCGGTCCGCGACATCGCCGCGCCGTTTGACTCGGTGATGTTCTG
>DASQHK010000389.1:0-2432 GCA_035632135.1 Bryobacterales bacterium | reverse complement strand
CGCGCAGGATGTGCGCGGGCGCTTCGCCTCGGAAGGCGATTTCTATGCGTTCGTCAACGAGGGCAAGGACGGCTACGACATCATTGAGTGGGCGGCGGCGCAGCCATGGTCAAACGGCAAGGTGGGGACGTTCGGCGCGTCCTACCTCGCCTGGGACCAGTACGCTGCGGCGATGTACGAGCCGCCGCACCTGGTGGCGATGTTCGCCAACGTGGGCGGTGCGGATTTCTGGCGAGAATTCGGCCGGCCAGGAGGAGCGCCCAACCTGGGCTGGCCGCTGTGGATGTTGAAGTCGGCCGAAACCAGCCCGCAGGCGGCGCAGAATGCCACCGCGCGCGAGCCGCTGACGAAGGTGCTGAGCGACCCGGCGGCCTGGTTCGCGCTCGACCCGCAGAAGCGCGGCGAAATCTTCCACGGCTTTCCCGCTCACGCTCGCATGTATCGAGACCTTTACGACCACGAAACGTTCGACGGCTACTGGAGGCAGGAAGCGCTCTACATCCCCGGCCAGTACGGCCGGATGAAAGACGTGCCCATTTTCTTTATCAGCGGGTGGTTCGATTATTTCGGCGAAGGCGTGCTCCAGAATTTCGCGGACCTCTCGCGGACGCAGAAGACGATGAAGAAGCTGTGGATGGGCCCGTGGCCGCACGGCGTCGGGTCCGCCACTTGCGGCGATGGCGACTTCGGGCCGGCCGCAGCGGTGGATGTGAATGCGCTGACGCTCGACTGGTTCGACCACTGGATGAAGGGCAGCGCGTTTCAGGTGGCGCCGCCGGAGGCGGTGCGGCTGTTTCGCATGGGCGGAGGCTCCGGAGGGCGCGATGCGAAGGGCCGGCTCGAGCATGGCGGGGAGTGGCGCCCGGCCTCGATCTGGCCGCCGGCGGGCCCGATATTGTCGGAGTACTACCTGCACGGCGACGGCGTTCTGAGCCCGGCCCGGCCAGGCGGCGAGCCGCCCACGAGTTTCGTCTACGATCCCGCGCACCCGGTGCCGACCATCGGCGGCCGCTACGGCGTCGGCCGCTGGACGCCAAACTGCGCGCAGAACCAGGTCTGCTCGCTGAAGATTCTGGGCTGCACCGATTCCCTGCCCCTCGACCGCCGCGCCGACGTGCTGTCGTTCTCGACTGCGCCGCTGAAAAAATCGGTCGAAGTGACCGGAAAAATTCGCGCCGCGTTGTGGGTCTCCTCCGATGCGGTCGATACCGACTTTACGGCCAAGCTGATCGACGTCTACCCCGACGGCTACGCGCTGATCCTGACCGACGGGCTGATCCGCATGCGCTACCGGGACGGCCCCGACAAGGTCGAGAGGATGCGGCTGGGCGCGGTCTACGAAGCGGTGATCGATCTTGGCTCGACCAGCAACCTGTTCGGCCCCGGGCACCGCATCCGGCTGGATATTTCGAGCAGCAACTACCCGCGTGTGGAGCCTAACCCCAACAGCGGCGAGCCCGCAGTTCGGCCAACGCGGCGCGTGGAGGCGCGGAACACGGTTTATCACGAGCGCGGCCGGGCGTCCTACGTGGCGCTGCCCATGGTGGTGGCCCCGTGAGCGCGCCGGGCGTGGCAGGGCGCGCGGCCTCCGCAAATGCGGCGCCGCTCGAGCGCGGGCTGGGCTTTTTCGACGCACTGGCATTAGTGGTAGGCGTCACCATCGGGGCGGGAATTTTCGCCGTGCCGGGGCGCGTGGCGCAATATTTTTCTTCCTTCGAGGGAATTGCCGCAGCGTGGCTGCTTGCATCGCTCTACGCCTTTGCCGGCTCCTTCATCTACGCCGAGCTGGGCTCGCGCCTGCCTTACACCGGCGGCGAGTATGTTTACATCCACCGCGCGTTCGGCGCGCTGCCAGCCTTTCTGTACGGCTGGGCGCAGCTTCTGGCCATCCGCACCTATCCGCTGGCGGCGCTGACCCTGGTCTTCGCCGAGTACGCCGAGACCTTCGTGAAACTCGGCGAACATGGCCGGCTGGCGCTGGCGGCTCTGATCATCGTGCTTCTAGGTCTTGCCAATTACTTTGGCCTGCGCTCGGGCAAGGCTGTCCAGGCCATCACCACCATCCTGAAGGTCGGTGGCATCCTGGCGTTCATCGTGTGGGGCGTCTTCGTGGTGCGGGACTATGGAACCAATCTCGCCAGCACTCACGTGGCACCCTCCGCTCTGGGGCCGATCGGACGGTTTTCGAGCGCCATGCTGATGACGATTTTCACTTACATCGGCTGGGACCGCGTGGGGTACCTGGGCGGCGAGATTCGCAATCCCGAGCGCACCCTGCCGCGCGTGCTGATGCTGGGGGCGGGGATCGTGGCTTTTCTGTACCTGGCGATGAACTTCTTCTATCACGCCTCGATGCCGATTTCCGCGATCTCCGGCTCGCGCGTGCCGGCCGCCGACTTTGCCCGGATGCTGTGGGGGCCGGCGGGAGCTTA
>DASQHK010000388.1:0-4330 GCA_035632135.1 Bryobacterales bacterium | reverse complement strand
CGCTATCGTCGGGCGCGGCTTCCACACCTACGACGGCGTCAAGCACGCCGAGATTCTGGCCCTCGAGCACGCCGGCCAGCGCGCCCGGGGCGCGACGCTCTATATCAATCTCGAGCCGTGCTCCCATCGCGGGCGCACGCCACCCTGCGCCGACGCGCTGATCGCCGCCGGCGTGAAGCGCGTGGTCGCCGCCCTGGAGGACCCCAATCCCCAGGTCGCCGGCGCCGGCTTCGCGCGGCTCGCCGCCGCCGGCGTCACCGTCGAGCGCGCGCCGCGATTCGAGCTGGAGGCCCGCCGCCTCAACGAAGCTTTCGCGCACTTCATCCGCACCGGCCGCCCGCTGGTAACCCTCAAGACCGCCACTACCCTCGACGGCAAAATCTCCGCGCCCGACGACAACACCGGCTGGATCACGAGCGAGCGCGCCCGCGCCCACGTCCAGCAGGTTCGCCACGATCACGACGCCATTCTCACCGGCATCGGCACCGTGCTGGCCGACGACCCGCTGCTCACCGACCGCACCGGTTTGCCGCGCCGCCGGCCGCTACTCCGCGTGGTGGTCGATTCCCAGCTTCGCCTGCCGCTCAGCTCGCGCCTGGTCCAGTCATTTCACGAGGACCTCGCCATCGCCGCCACCTCGGCCGCTTCCGCCGAGCGCTGCAACGCCCTGGCCGCCCTCGGCATCCCGGTGCTCACCTTCGACGGTCCCGGCGGCCGCGTCGATCTGGCTGCCCTGGTCGCCTGGCTCGGCGAGCAAAAACAGACCTCGCTCATGCTCGAGGCCGGGGCCAAGCTCAACTGGGCCGCCCTGGAGGCGGGTATTGTTGATAAGGTTTTGTTCTACTACGCGCCGAAAATCCTCGGCGGCACGGAGTCCTTGCCGCTCGCCTCGGGCCCCGGCCGCCGCAGCCGCTCGGCGGCCCTCGTGCTGCACGACCTGCGCACGTTTTCCGTTGCCCCGGATGAGTTCGTCGTGGAAGCTTACGTCCACTGAAGGCGCTGCCCTGACCCGCTCCGGTCCGCCGATCCGCCCGTTAGGGGATCAATTGGCCTTCGCCGCCGGCACGTTATCACCCACTCCCACTACAGCCCCCGCTCGAAACTGTCGTTTTTTGATACGATGAAGAAGATGGAAAAGTTGTTGCACCCGACCACGGAGCCTGCCGAAAGGACGGCCGCCGAGGCCGCCGCCGAAACATCGGACGGCACCGATGTGGGCGCCCTGGCTGCCGAGCGTGACCGCGCGCTTGCTGAAAAAGAAGAACTCTGGGACCGCTTCGTCCGCAAGCAGGCCGAGTTCGAGAATTTTCGCAAGCGCATGGCGCGTGAAAAGGAGGAGATCCTCCAGTACGCCGCCATGGAGATCGTCCGTTCCTTGCTGCCGATGCTCGATGACCTGGAGCGGGCGTTGAAGGCGCCGGCCCCGGATGACGAGTTTCGCCGCGGCATCGAGCTGATCCACAAGCGCTTCCGCGACACGCTGTTGCAGGCGGGCCTCACGCCGATTGAGTCGGTGGGCAAGAAATTCGATCCCCACCTCCACCAGGCTGTCGATACGGTCTCCGCTGCGGCGGGCGAGGGCCGCCACGAGGATCAGATCGTTGTGGAAGAATATCAGCGGGGCTATGAGTTCAAGGGCCGCCTGCTGCGGCCGGCCATGGTGAAGGTGGCGGTACGGGAATAGCCGATCGTGGCCAAGCGCGACTACTACGAAGTTCTGGGCGTTCCGCGCAATGCGGGTGAGCAGGAAATCAAGAGCGCCTATCGGAAGGCGGCGCTCAAGTATCATCCGGATCGCAATCCCAACAACAAGGAAGCCGAAGAGCGTTTCAAGGAGGCCGCCGAAGCCTACAGCGTATTGAGCGACCCGCTGAAGCGCCCCGCCTACGACCAGTTCGGCCACGACGGCCTGTCAGGCTCCGGCGCGGCGGGGTTCGATCCTAACGCCTTCGGCGATTTCGCCGACATCTTCGGCGACTTCTTTGGCTTCGGCGATCTGTTCGGCACCACCGGCGGCCGCCGCCGTGCGCAGCCGCAGCGCGGCCCGGACCTGCGCTACGACCTGGAGATCAGCTTCGAAGACGCGGTGTTCGGCCTCCACACCGAGATCAAGTTTCCCAAGCTCGAGACCTGCCCCCGCTGTCACGGCCGCGGCGCCGAGCCGGGCACCGGGCCCTCCACTTGTCCCGCCTGCGGCGGGCGCGGCCAAGTCCGTTACCAGCAGGGATTCTTTTCCATCAGCCGCACCTGCTCCACCTGCCGCGGGTCCGGCCAGGTCATTGCCACACCCTGCTCGCGCTGCCGCGGCGAGGGACGCACACGCGTCGAGCGCAAGCTCAAGGTCAATATCCCGCCCGGCGTCGATAGCGGCACGCGGCTGCGCCTCACCGGCGAGGGCGAGCCGGGTTACAACGGCGGCCCCAACGGCGATCTCTATGTCGTGCTGCGAGTGCAGGACCACGCCATCTTCGAGCGCGAGGACGTTCACCTCCACTGCACCATCCCCATCAACATCGCCCAGGCCGCTCTCGGCGCCGAGATCCGCGTTCCCACTCTCGAAGGCGAGGAAACGCTCAAGATTCCCGCCGGTGCGCAAAGCGGCGCCCAGCTCCGCCTGCGCGGCAAAGGCGTTCCGCACGTCAACGGCCGCGGCCGCGGCGATCTGGTAGTGCACCTCAGCGTCGTCGTACCCGCGCATCTGACTCGCGAGCAGCGCAAGCTCTTCGAGCAGTTGCTCGACCTGCTGCCTGCTGAAAACCACCCCACCGAAAAGGGAATCCTCGATCGCGTCAAGGACTACTTCACCCAGTAGCCGGGGCATCTATGGCAGCCAGGTGGCGCGCCAGGCAGGCCTAGTCTAGGCTAGCAGGCTGCTGAAAAAGGGTCCGCGGGTCCGTACCCTAACCCGGCGAAGCCGGAACCAAACAGGGGCAGGAACAGGGTAGCATTCATCCGGAGGTGGATGAATGGGACTCGTTCTAGTGACCGAGCGTCATGGCCCGCAGATCGCTGGCGTGTTGTCCTGCTATGACCGGGTGATCGTGCAGGGCACGTTGCCGGTATTCTGCTACGCCGATGGCATGACGGCCTACCTGACCAGACGACGGATTCGCATCTTCGACTTCACCCAGTTTGCAAAGCCGCTCACCGACGCCATCAAGGCCAATGCGGAGGAACTGGCTGCCGCCAACGGTCTGGCGATCGACTACGTGCGCAAGAAGAATTTCCGCAAGGAAGACAAGGTCAAGGCTGTGCTGAAAGGGCGAGGAACACAGCCGGGGTTGGTGTGGATCTTCTCAGCTTTGGAGCCTTGCACCACCTACCAGCCGTGGCACGACAAGAAAAGCGGGCGTACCTACCTACGACCGGACGACGGCAAATGCCTACACTACTATTTCTACTTCATCGACGAAGAACTGGGGCTCTGTTATGTGCGGGTGCCGACCTGGTGCCCTTTCCGTTTACAGTTCTACTGTAACGGTCACAACTGGCTGGCGCGGCGGTTGGACCGCAGCAAGATCGGCTACCGTCTGCTGGACAATGCCTTCACCGCCATCGAGGACTTCGCCAGAGTTCAGGAGTTGGCTGACGGGTGGGACCCATCACGCTTGCATCGCAAGCTGGATGAGTTCGCCCGGCGATACTGCCCGATTCTCAAGCAGATCGAGGAGACGTATCCCTGGAGTCTGGACGAAGCCGAGTATGCCACCGACATCGTGTTTCACCGCCAGGCAGACCTGCAGGCCATCTATGGAAATCTGATTCGGACAGCCATCCACACGGTCAAGCCCGACGACATCGCGACATTTCTGGGCAAGAAACTCCATGGCAACTACCAGGATGAGATGGGTAACCGCTACAACGTGCGCATCGAAGGAACTCGGGTCCGGCACTCGATGGGCATGGCTTCGATCAAAATGTACGACAAGTTCGGCCACATCCTTCGCATCGAGACCACGGTGAAGGACGTGTCCTTTTTCAAGCACTACCGCCAGGTAGAACAACGCAACGGTGAAGCGGTGATGAAATTCGCCCCGATGAAGAAAACCATCTACAGCCTGGGGCCGCTGCGGGAACTGTTGAGCGTCGCCAACCGGCGCTACCTGGAGTTCCTGTCGGCCATCGACGATCCCAGCAACGGCATCGACAAGCTCAACAAAATCACGCAGACCGTCCACGAAGATGCTCGGTCTTGAAGGTGGCCCCCAAAGTCAAGACCATTTTTGGCGCCGAATAAGCTAAGATCCGGCAGGGTCGGGTGTGGTTGTGCGGCAGCCGGATGGTGACGGTCGCTTCCATTTGCAGCCTGGCATTTTCGCCTCTAAGGAAA
>DASQHK010000387.1:0-2822 GCA_035632135.1 Bryobacterales bacterium | reverse complement strand
TCGGCCTGCTCGGCAAAGCTTACCCCGGCTACTTCCCCGTCGGCGACACCGCCGCCCTCGCACGGCTCCTCTCCCGCGCCGAATCCGATGCGCGCTTCTACGCCCGCCTCCAATCGCACTGCGCGCGCCTGGCGCCTCTTTTCCGCCCCGCCCGCGAACAAGCCGCCTGGAAAAAGCTCCTCGCCGAACTGTAGGCGCTTGAGCCAGGGGCGGTACAATGTAACCGAAGCGCCGCACAGGCGTCGAATCAGAGGGAGCAAGCAGCATGCCGGAGCCACAAGCCGGAGTTCCCGAGCGCGTCACGGAAAGTCTCCGCGCTGCGATGGTTTTGCCTGCCGCACCGAGCGATCGCAAGGCCATCTGGCTGCTCTCCGCGATCGGAGGCCTGATCGGCGGCCTCTGCTGCCTCACTCCGATTGTGCTGGTTCTGTTCGGCCTGGCCGGCGTTTCGGCGGCCGCCAGCCTGGGGAATGATCTATACGGCAATTACCACTGGGCGTTCCGCGGCGTGGCGCTCGTCTGTCTCACCATTGGCCTGGTTGTCTATTTCCGCAAGCGCGGCATCTGCACCCTCGACGAAGCCCGCCGCCAGCGCAACCGCATCCTCAACGTTTCCTTCCTCGCGGTTTTCACCGCCACGGGCATCTATGTTTTCTGGACCTACGTCGTTCTGCATTACTGGGGCATAGCCGCCGGCCTGCCCTGGGCGCAATATGACGAAACCTGGGCCATCCCCACCGGCCTCATCCTGCTTGCCCTGGCCGTGGCCGCATCGCTGCTACTGGTCCGCCGTCCCAAAGCCTGAGGCTGCTGAAAAAGGGCTCGCAGATCCGCTTCCTCACGGTGAAGCCGATTCCGAGCCGCGCGCGTTAGCAAGCGGCATTTGAACTTTTTCAGCAGCCCCCTAGACCTGAACCATGTACTGCACGTCAGACCCGTGCGTGGGATAAGCGAACAGCGTCCCTTTCAAGTCCTCGGCCGTCAGCCCCTTCCGGACCGCCAGCGCAAACAGGTTGATCACTTCTTCCGCCTGCGGCCCGAGCAGGTGCGCGCCCAGAATGTGCGCCGTCCCTTCTTCGACCAGCACTTTATATCCCGAGCAATCCTCGCCCACGCGCCGCGATGAGTACCAGCCAGAGGTATCGGCGTGGTTCACCCGGAACCGCAGCCCCCGCTCCCGCGCCTCCTGCTCGCCGAGCCCCACCGTGGCGAGCGGCGGCAGCGTGTACACCACGCTCGCCACGCCCTGGTAGTCCGGTTGGCGATGGTTGCCCTCGAGCAGGTTATCGGCCACGATCGCGCCCTCGTAGCCCGCCACCGGCGTGAGCTGCGGCCCGCCGCTGGCCGCCGCATCGCCCGCCGCATAAACCGCCGCGTTCGAGACGCTCTGCAAGTACTCGTTCACCTTCACGCCGCTGCGGTCGCGCGTCACGCCCGCCTTGGCGAGATCCAGGTCATCGATGTCCGGCGCGCGCCCCGCCCCGTGCACCACCAGCTCCGCTTCAAACTCCCGGTCTCGGCCGTCCACCGCCGCGCGCACCTTCCATCGCCCCGCGGCTCCGCTCACCCCTTTCGCCTCCGCGTTCAGCACGACCTCCACGCCGATGCTCCGCGTCTTCGCCACGAGCTGATCCACCAGGTCCGGGTCAAACCGCACCAGCGGGCGCGGCCCCCGGTGCAGGATCGTCGCCTGCGCTCCGGCCCGCGCCGCCACGTGCGCAAACTCAAACGAAATGTATCCGCCGCCCAGGAACACGATCCGCCGCGGCAGCTCGTCAAGCTCCAGGAACCGCTCGTTGTCGATCACGTGCTCCGCTCCCGGCATCTGCAAGTCGGCCGCCTTCGCCCCCGCCGCCACCACGACGTTTTTCGCCTCCAGCACGTCCTTCCCCACCTCCACCGCCGACGGACCCACGAACCGCGCCCGCCCGTGAAACGCCGCGATGCCGGCCTTCGCAAAGCTCTCTTCTCTGTACTTCGGCGCCGGCCCGGTGAACGTCCGCTTGAAGCGCATCAGGTCGCCCCACTCGATCCGCGCCTGCTCTCGGATTCCCTTGCCCAGCATCCGCCGGCTCCACTCGGCCACATCGGCCACGCCCACCAGGACCTTCTTCGGGTCGCACCCCCGTAGCGCGCAGGTCCCGCCGAACGGCTTCGAATCCACAACCGCCACGCGACGCCCCGCCGCGCCGCACTCGAGCGCCACCGTGGTCGCCGCCGTCCCCGTCCCGATCACCACCACATCGACCTTTTTGTCAGCCATACTTGTCTCCCGTCTGCGAAAAGCTTACCATCGCTGGCATGAAGAACGATAAGAGCCTGCGCCAGCACCTCCTCTACCTGCTGCGAGGCGGCGGCGCGCACTTGAGCTTCGACCAGGCCATCGCCGGCCTGCCCGCCAAACTGCGCGGCCAAAAGCCCGCCGGCGCCCCCCACACGCCCTGGCAGCTCCTCGAGCATCTGCGCATCGCGCAATGGGACATCCTCGAGTTCAGCCGCAACCCCCAGCATGTCTCTCCGGAATTCCCCGCCGGCTACTGGCCTCCAACCGCCGCGCCGCCCGGCAAGACCGCCTGGGAGAAAAGCGTCGCCACCTTTCGCAAAGACCTCCGGGCGATGGAGAAGCTGGTGGAAAATCCGCGCACCGATCTCCACGCCCGCATCCCCTACGGCGACGGCCAGACCATCCTCCGCGAAGCGCTGCTGATCGCCGACCACAACGCCTATCACCTCGGCCAACTGGTTCTGATTCGCCGGCTGCTGGGAGCGTGGAAGGATTGAATCGCAGGCGGGGCCTATAGAATCTCCCGCGGATACTTGTG
>DASQHK010000386.1:0-3899 GCA_035632135.1 Bryobacterales bacterium | reverse complement strand
GCGGCGCATCTCCTCGCTTGCGGCCAGGGCGTGCAGGTAGTGGGCGAGCATTTCGACCTCGGCCTCACCGGGGTCGATGCGGACGACTGCCAGTTCGGGGAAGCGCGCGGTCTCCTCGCCGGCGGTGACCAGCACCGGCTTGCCGATGCCCATCATCTTGATGGCGATGCCGGAGGTTTCCCCGGCCCCCGGGCTGCGCAGGTTGACGCAGATGTCGGTGATCTCGGCCAGGCGCCAGAAGTCCGCTTCCGGCACGTGGCCCGTGCGAATCGCGCCGGCGGCCTCGAGCCGGGGCGCGAGCGAGCGCTCCAGCTCGGAAGAAACGAATTCGCCCACCAGCAGCAGCCGCGCCCGGCGCGCGGCCGGGAGCGCCTGGAGCACCGAGGCGATGCGCTTGGAATCGCGCAGGTAGCCGAAAACAGAGACGACCACATCGCTCGAGGCGATCCCCAGGCGGTCGCGGGTGCGCAGACCGTCACCGGCAAGAGGCGGGGCGACGAAGTAATGCGGGATCTCGACCACGCGGGCGCCCGCTGCGGCTTCTTGCGCCATCCTCGCTGCTCCGGGATTGTGGACCACTACGGCCCGGCTGCGCTCGACCACGCGGCGCAGCATCGGGTATTGGAAGTACCGGGCGTCGGCGGCCGAGCGCGAGCGGGAGCGCCAGAGATCCGCCGCCAGATCGCGCGACCACTCGCCGTAGTTGTGGACGAACTCGGCGATGTAAGCGGGCTCGTCGAGTGAGCCGAGCAGCAGGTGGTGCAGCACGGCGTCATGCAGCACGGCGATGCCGGGCGCAGCGAGCGCGGCGCGGTAGGCGGCGAGGTGCAAAGGATTGTTGCCGAGCTGGTAGATGGCGTTGTCGCAGCCGGGGCGCAGCGTATCAACCACGTCCACCTGGGCGCTCTCGCGCAGCGCGCGGAGGAGGCCCGCCGCGTAGTCGGCCACGCCCGTTCGCGCCGGCGGCAGGGGGGAAATAAACGCCAGCTTCACGATTCGCTCACGCGTGCGCCTTGCGCGAGCCGAAGATGGCCGTGCCGACCCGGATCAGCGTAGCGCCTTCCTCGATCGCCACCTCGAAGTCGCCACTCATGCCCATGGAGAGATCGGGCAGCTTGTGCGCTGCGGCCAGCGCGCGCAGGCGTTGAAAATATGGGCGCGAGTCTTCCGGGTTCTTCGGCCACGGTGGCATCACCATCAGCCCGCGCAGCTCGAGAGGATCGAGGCCGCGCACGGCGTCGAGCAGCGCTGGTAGCTCGTTCTCGTCCACGCCGGTCTTGGTTTCTTCCGGCGACAGTTTCACCTCGATCAGGACCCGCAGGCGCTTGCCCGCCTGGCTCAAGCGTCGAGCGAGGCGCGCATTATCGACGGTCTGGATCACGTCGAACAGCTCGGCGGCGACGCCCGCCTTGTTGCTTTGCAGGTGGCCGATCATGTGGAACACCGCGCCCGGCAGCGGACCAAGCTCCTTGCTCTTGGAGGCGAACTCCTGGACGTAGTTCTCGCCGAAGTGGCGCAGGCCGGCCTGATAGGCTTCGCAAATCGCCGCCGCCGGCATCACTTTGGAGACGCCGATCAGCGTGATCTGTTCGCGGCGGCGTCCCGCGCGCGCGGCGGCCGCTTGGATGCGTTCCTCGACCCGGGCCAGAGCTTCGGCGATCACACGTTTATTCTATACTGGGCGAGTGTTCTATCCCGGCGCTTTCCTTACCTTTGAAGGTGTGGACGGCAGCGGCAAAACCACGCAGTTGACGCTTCTGGCGGAACGGCTCGCGGCCGAAGGTCACAGCGTAGTGCGCGCGCAGGAGCCGGGCGGCACGCGGGTGGGCAACGCGATTCGCAAAATCCTGCTCGACGCCGGCTCGACCGACCTGCGGGCCGTGCCGGAGCTGCTGCTCTATTTCGCTTCGCGCGCGCAGAACGTGGAAGAGGTGATTCTGCCCGCGCTGGCGGCAGGACACATCGTGCTGGCGGACCGCTTCACCGACGCTTCCATGGCCTACCAGGGCTATGGCCGTGGCCTGGGCGTGGAGATGGTAGAGGCGCTCGACCGCATCGCCTGCCGCGGCCTGGCGCCGGAACTGACGGTTGTGATCGACATCGACATCGAGACCAGCTTAGAGCGAGCGCTCGGCCGCAACGCCGGCGCGGCGGTCAACGAGAGCCGCATGGAGCAAGAGGCGGTGGAGTTTCACCGGCGGGTGCGGGAGGGGTATCTGGAGATCGGCCGACAGGAGCCGCGGCGAGTGCAGGTGATCGACGGGCGGCGAAGGCGCGAGGAGATTGCCGCCGAGATCTGGGCGCTGGCTGAAGGGTTTCTGGCGGCGAAAAAACTGCTGCGAACGCGGCCATGAGCAACCCGCAGCGGGCCCCAATCGTCCTTAGCTTTAGATGCACCAGCTTGAGATACAGCAGCTTGAGATGCACCCAGGACAAGAGCAAGCGAAGGAGGGTTCGATGCGACTTTTGCGCAGAACGGTGACAAGAGGCAGTGTGGCCATGCTGGTGATGGGCGCGTCCCTGACGCTGCTGCCGCCGGCGTTTGGCCAAGCGCCACCCTACTATCCGCCGGCGGAACTGGAGAGGCTGGTTTCGCGGATCGCGCTGTATCCGGATGCGCTACTGGCGCAGGTTCTCGCCGCCGCGACGTTTCCCGACCAGATCCCCGACGCGGCGGGGTGGGCCGACGCGCACCATTACCTGCGGGACGAATCTCTGGCCAGGGCCATTGAGCAAGACCGGCTGCCGTGGGATCCGAGCGTGCAGGCGTTGCTGCCCTTTCCGTCGGTCCTCGGCATGATGGCCTCGGACATGAATTGGACCAGTGAACTTGGCAATGCCTTTCTCGCGCAGCCGCAGGAGGTGATGGACGCCGTGCAAAGGATGCGCCACAGGGCCTGGGAGTACGGGTATCTGAGGAGCAATCCGCAGATCGTCGTGAGGACCGGGCCGTACATCGAAATCGTGCCGGCGAACCCGGCGTTTGTGTGCGTGCCGGTGTACGACCCGGTGATCGTCTACGCCCGGCCGCGGCCGGGCTTCTTCGTGGGAGGCGCGATCAATTTCGGGTTTGGCATTACCATGGGGGCGGCCTTTCGGCCGTGGGGATGGGGCGGCGGCAACCGCTTTGCGTGGAATCAGCACACGGTGATCATCAACAACAACCGCTGGGATCGGACGTATGTAAATCGCAGGACCTACGTTCATCCCTCCCCCGTCCAGCGCTACGAAGCGCCGCGACCGGCGGAGCGGCATGAGTTGCGGGAGCGCACTCCGGCGGAGCGGGAAGCGCCACTACGCGGCCGCCCCCGAGTGGAAGAGCACGAGCGCGGGCGGGGCCGCGAGCAAGAGCGAGAGCATAGGCGCTAGGCCGGTGGCAAAAGGATCTTGGTGGAAAGTTGCACCAGGATCAAGATCCACAGAGTCAACAACTTATCGATTGATACTTAAAGTCACGGATTGCGACGGTCTGCCCTGGCAAAGTGGACAGCGAAGCCGATGGGCAAGGCTTGGCCGAGCGGATTTTTGAGTGAAATGAGTGACGGGTTGAGCCAGTTCGCGGGCAACGAGAGGGTGGTGGCGGCGGTGCGGTCGATGCTCGGCCAGCAGCGGCTGCCGCAAACGCTGCTGTTCGCCGGGCCGGAGGGCGTGGGCAAGGCCACGCTGGCGCGGCTGGTGGCGGCGGCGCTGCTGTGCGCGGGCGGCAAACCGGGCGAAGCTTGCGGCGAGTGCTCCGCCTGCCGCCGCGTTCTCGCAGGCGACCTGTGGCTCGAGGAATATCAGAAGCTGTTCGAGGAGCGGGCGCGGCTGGCGCCGGAGAAGCGCCGCGAGAGCCCGCTGGTGGTGAGCACGCACCCGGACTTTCTCACCTTTCCGCCCGACGGGCCGCTGGCGCAAAT
>DASQHK010000385.1:0-1705 GCA_035632135.1 Bryobacterales bacterium | reverse complement strand
ATCATCAAAGAGATCCGCGCCGGCTATCCGAAAACAGCCGTGGTCGGTTTCGCCAACCAGTGCGAAAAAGAAACGCTGGCGGAGCTGAAGCGGGCGGGCGCCGCCGACGTTGCCCTGGACTCGGCGTCCAAAGAGGAATTCCAGAAGATGGTGGTGAACGCCATCCTGGCGCGCAGCGCGAAAGTGTCCGAAAACATCCTGGCTTTCGTGCCGGCGAAGGGCGGCTCGGGCTCGACTACCGTCGCGCTGAACGCCGCCGTCTCGCTGGCCGAGGACTGGAAGAAAACGGTCTTGGTGCTGGAAACGGATTGGCACTCCGGGTATTCCGCCACGCTCCTCGGCCTCGATCCGCCCGAATCCATCCTGGACGCGCTCGAGAACTCCCAGTTCTTGAACAGCGGCATGTGGAGCCGGCTGGTGTCGACGGTCCACGGCTTCGATCTGCTCCCCATGCCGTCCGCCAAGAAGGATACGCTGATTTCACGGTGGGAGTACCAGCGGCTGCTGACCTTCGCGAGGTCGCACTACGACCTGGTCATCGCCGATCTGCCCGAGGTGGTCAATGAGGCCACCGAGGCCATCGCCGTCCAGGCCAGTCAGATCCATGTTGTGTGCACGCCGGACAAAGCCTCGCTGTTCCTGGCGCGGCGGCGGATTGACGAGATCGTCTTTCGCGGAGCGCCGCAGGCGCACGTGCGGGTTCTGCTGAACCAGCTCTGGCAGCCCGAGCCACAGGATCCCAAACAACTCAGAGCAGCGAAGGCTCTCGCGGAGCAAACGATGGCGGGAATCGAGAAGTTCCTCGAGCGTAAAGTGGCAGCCACTCTTCCCTACGATGCTTCTTTGCGCCAGCGGTCGATTTCCTCTCCGCCCTTGATCGACCGGGCCTCCGGGCTGGGGCGAGCGCTCTGCTCGTTTGCCCGCGGGCTGGCCGGTGTGGACGCGCCGCTGCCTGTGCCCCCGCCGCCGGTCGAACAGAAGACAGGATTGATGTCCCTGCTGCGCCAACGCGTGCTGTCCCAGCATACGTAGGCGATTATGCTCCAGCTCGTGGCCCCGCCCGCTCTTCCGCCGGCATGTCTCCTGGCCGTCGCGGGCGTGTCGTCGCAGCAGGCCATGCTCGAGGGCGTCTTAGCAGTTTCTTGCGGCGCGATTTCTCTTCTCCTGTTGTACCTCGCCTTTTGCAAGCGGGACCTGCCCTTTCGCGGGACCTTCGTGTTAGTCGGCGCCTTTCTGCTTGCCTGCGGCGTCATCCATTTCCTGAGCGCGGCAGGGCTAGGTCCGTGGGATACGCCCATCGGGGTTGTAGTGGCCCTGCTGGCCGCGGTGGCCGTAATCGCGGTGGCGCTGGTCCCGCACAAGGCGCTTTCCCTGCGAAGCCCCATCGAGCTGGAGCGGGCGCAGCGGCTCATCGAGGAACAGATTGCCGAGCGCCGCCAGGCCGAAGAACGGCTCGTGGTCGCCGCCGGCTATCCCAACCAGAACCCCTACCCGCTGGTGGAGACCGATCTCGCCGGCAAACCCACCTATCTCAATCCCGCCGCGAAACGGCAGTTTCCCGATCTCGAGCTGGCCGCCGCCGAGCACCCGATCCTGGCCGGGCTCACCTCGCTGGTCCGCTCGTTTCGGTGGGGCGAGCAGGAATCCATCACCCGTGAGGTGGCTCACGGCGCCGCTGTGTTCCGGCAGAAAATTTGCTACCTCG
>DASQHK010000384.1:0-2737 GCA_035632135.1 Bryobacterales bacterium | reverse complement strand
CCATTAGGCCCCTGTCTTGACTTCAACAATCTCCCGGTCCGCCTCTTCCGGCACCGGGTCCCCCGCAGCAAGGCAATCTTCAACGTACAACTCGATGGCTTCACGAATATTCTTGAGCGCTTCGTCGCGTGTATCCCCTTGCGAGACGCAGCCCGGCAGAACCGGCACCATCGCTACGTAGCCGCCGTCCGGCTCCCATTCCAGGATCACTGTGTACCCCATGCCCATATTCTCGCACACCATCGACAACACCCCGCTCCCCCTCACCCCGCAGCCTGCGCCTCCTCCGCCATCTCCCGCACCTTCCGCCGCCAGGCCGTTCCCAGCACGATCCCGATGAGTATCAGCGCGAGGCATAAGCCCGCCCACAGGCCCGCCACGCCCCAGCCCAGCCGGAAGCAGAGAAACGCCCCGACGGGCAGGCCAACGCCCCAGTAAGCGATCAGGTGCGTGACCATCGGCGTGCGCGTGTCGCCGGCGCCGCGCAGCGCTCCGGTCGAGACGGTCTGCACGCCGTCGAAAAGCTGGAACATGGCGCCCACCGCCAGCAGCGTGACGCCCAGCTTCATCACCGCCGGATCGGGGGTGAAGACGCGCACGATCAGCCGCGGCCCGGCCACGAGGGCGATTCCCGCCAGCGTCATGAAGCCCGCGCCCAGCGCGATCGCTGTCCAGCCCGAGTGCCCCGCGGCGCGAGGATCACGCCGCCCCAGCGCCTGGCCCACCCGCACCGCCGCCGCCGCGCTGATGCCCAGCGGCACCATGTAGGTGAAGGTCACCACGTTCATCGCGATCTGGTGCGCCGCGAGCGACGCCGGGTTGAGTCTTCCGATCAGCGCCGTCACCACGGCGAACACGCCGATCTCCAGCGCAATCTGCATCGCCGCCGGAAGGCCCAGACCAAACAGCCTGCGCATCCGCGCCCCATCGGGGGCGAGCGGCGTCGTTTGCAGTCCCGTCTGACACCGCCGGTCGTGGTAGAAGATGTAGCCCAGCAGCACCGCCGCCATATACGCCCGCGCTGCCACCGTGGCCCAAGCCGAGCCCTCCGCTCCCATGGCGCGCGCTCCCCAGTGCCCGTAAATCAGCGCCCAGTCCCCCACGGCGTTCACCACGTTCGCCGAGATCAGCGCAAACAGCACCGGCTTCACCAGGTTCATCGCCTGCAAATACCGGCGAAAGGCGGAATACAGCAGCAGCGGGATGGTGCTCCAGTTGAGCGCCTGCAGGAACGGAATCGCCTCGCGCAGCACGGCGGGATGAATCCCCAGCCGGCGCAGCAGCGGCCCCTCCAGCCACACAATTCCCATCAGCGCGGGCGTCGCCGCCAGGCCCAGATACACGCCGTTAAGCAGCGAGCGATGGCAATCGTTGATGTCGCCCGCGCCGAAGGAGCGCGACACCAGCGTATCGAGCCCCAGCATCAGCCCGGTCCCGAAAATCGCCACCGTGTAGAAAAGCATGCTGCCCAGGCTGACCGCCCCGATGGCCGCCGCGCTGACCCGGCCCACCATCATGGTGTCCACGATGCCCATGAACACCCAGCCCATTTCGGCCAGCACCAGCGGCCAGGCCAGCCGCACCATCGGCCGCAGTTCCGCCTTGAGATCGGTCAGGAAATGCACGGTTGAAAAGGAGACGTGGCGGGTCAGTATAGCATCCGCCGCTCGCCCGGCCCGGTTTGCCCGCTGCTGGTCTTCTTCTGCGTTTGGTCTTCGGGCGGCGCCTCGCAGCCATCCTCGTCCATGTCGATGACGATCAGCCCTGCGGCGCCGTGGAGATCCATGGCGCAGGCGCCCTCCGCGCCGTCGAAATTCAGGGTTGCGCCGCGCGGCACGACGAGCGTGCACGGTTCCTCGGCGTTGCAAGTTCCGGCGTCGCGGCCGTTGGCGGTCACGCCGGCCGCCTCGTAGATCACCAGAAAGGTAGCCGGCACGTAGCGCCCTGCCAGCCACCCGGCTCCCAGCGCCGCCGCCAGCATTATCGCTACGGCGATCGGCGTGCGCGGCCAGCGCGACCATCGGGCCAGCGCCCGCGCATAACACTCCGAGGCTGCTAGCTCGCGCCCCGCGGCGGCGTTTCGCACCCAGGGCAGCAGAGCTGCCGCTACTGCCGCCATGATTGCCACCACCGGAAAGGAATGTAGCCAGCGCCAGTTCCGCGCGCCGGCGTAATAGATGTAGACCGCCAGCCAGGAGGCCGTCACCAGCGCGCCCATCAGGGCGATCGCCACCAACCCAGGGCGCGAGGCCACACCCGGCACCGGCGGTGGGGCGAGCGGCCGCACGCCCCGCGTCTTCTCGAGCAGATCGTCGAGCACGGCATCGATCTGCCCGCCCGCGGCCGTCCAGCACCGGCTCGGCGATGGCGCAAGCTTCCGAATCGCTTCGATCTCGGGACCCTCGCCGAGGAAGAGCGCCGCCCGGTTACGCAGAATTTCCTCCAACCAGACGCGCAGCCGAGTGGGCCGCCGCGGCGTGCTTAGCCACTCGATCCCCTCAATGGCAACGACGGAGCCGCGAGGGACATCCCGGCAAACGCCCTCCTCGATCTCGCCCGCTCGAACGTCCGGGGCTTCCCAGGCGCCAGCCCTCACCCACACGCCGCAAGGCAGGGCGCTGATTTTGTTCCTCGCCTCGCCCGCAGCGGCGTCCGAGCCCACCACCGCCACCAGCCGTCCGCGGCGGGCGGATCGCGCCAGCCGCTCCAGGTCAGCTTGATCCGGCATAGGCAACAC
>DASQHK010000383.1:0-3158 GCA_035632135.1 Bryobacterales bacterium | reverse complement strand
GTCAGCCGGAAATGCCGGCCCTGGAACTTGAAGGTCAGCTTGGTATGATCAATCCCTAGCTGGTTGAGGATGGTGGCGTGCAGGTCGTGGACGTGCACCGGGTCCTTAGCTATGTTGTAGCAGTAGTCGTCGGTCTCGCCGTGGCTGATGCCGGGCTTGACGCCGCCGCCGGCCAGCCACATGGTGAAGCAGCGCGGGTGGTGGTCGCGCCCGTAGTCGTCGGCGGTTAGTTTGCCCTGGCAATACACAGTGCGGCCGAACTCGCCGCCCCAGACCACCAGCGTGTCTTCGAGCAGCCCGCGCTCCTTCAGGTCCTGGATGAGCGCGGCGCAGGGCTGGTCGGTGTCCTGGCACTGCTTTCGGATCGCCTGGGGCAGCTTGGTGTGCTGGTCCCAGCCGCGATGGAAAAGCTGGATGAAGCGCACGCCGCGCTCCGCCAGGCGCCGCGCCAGCAGGCACTGGTGGGCGAAGCTGCCGGCCTTGCGCGCGTCGGGGCCGTAGCGGTCGATCACAGCGGCGGGCTCTTTCGAGAGGTCGGTCAGCTCCGGCACCGAGGTCTGCATCTTGTAGGCCATTTCGTATTGCGAGATGCGCGTCGCAATCTCGGGGTCGCCGAAGTCGCGCAGCTCGAGATCGTTGAGCTTCCCCAGATCGTCGAGGAAGCGTCGGCGCGCGCCGGCGGCGAAGCCGGGCGGGTTCGAGAGATACAGCACCGGGTCGCCGGCCGAGCGGAACTGCACGCCCTGGTATTTGGTGGGCAAAAAGCCGCTGCCCCACACGCGGTCGGCCAGCGGCTGATCGCCCAGCGGCGAGCCCGCCGAAACCATCACCACGAACGCCGGCAGGTTCTTGTTCTCGCTGCCGAGGCCATAGGCCAGCCACGCGCCGATGCTCGGCCGGCCGGCGAGCTGCGCGCCGGTCTGGAAGAAGGTCACTGCCGGATCGTGATTGATCGCCTCGGTGTGCAGCGACTTGATGAAGCAGAGGTCGTCGACGACCTTGGCCGTGTGCGGCAGCAACTCGCTCACCCACGCGCCGCTCTTGCCGTGCTGCTCGAAGTTGAAGATGGAGGAGGCGACCGGAAAGCTCGCCTGCGCCGCTGTCATGCCGGTGAGTCGCTGGCCCATGCGGATCGAGCCGGGCAGCTCGGTGCCCTGCATCGCCTTGAGGCGCGGCTTGTAGTCGAACAGGTCCATCTGCGACGGCGCGCCCGACATGAAGAGGTAGATGACGCGCTTCGCTTTCGGCGCGAAGTGCGGCAAGCCCGGCAGGCCGCCGGTGGCCGAAGCATCGGTCGCCGTGGCGGCCAGCAGATCATCGTTGAGCAGCGTGGCGAGGGCGGCGACGCCGATGCCCGCGCTCGACAGGCCGAAAAAGTGCCGGCGTGTCAGCAGCAGGCGGCGTTCGAGCAACGAGTCCATCATTTACTCCTTGGTCACCGTTTCGTCGAGGTTGAGAATCAGGCTGGCGACGGTGGTGTAGGCCGCCAGCTCGGTGGGATCGAGCGATTCATCGCGCTTGTGCTCGCCTTCGCTGAGGTACTTGAGCGCCGCGTCGCGGCCGGTCTTGTAATTGTCGAGCTGATACCGAAAGTCGTCGAGCAGCACCTGGCTTTCCTGGGCGCTCGGGCGCCGCGCCGTGGCCAGCCGGAAGGCGAAGGCGATGCGATCTTCGGGCGTGCTGCCCCCTTCCTTCATCATGCGCTCGCCGAGCACCCGCGAAGCTTCGAGATAGGTCACGTCGTTCATCAGGTCGAGCGCCTGCAGCGGCGTGTTGGTGCGCGTGAGGCGAACCACGCAGGTCTCGCGGCCGGCCGCGTCGAAGTTCATCATCGACGGCGGCGGGATGGTCCGTTTCCAGAAGGTGTAAAGGCTGCGGCGGTAGAGGTTGTCGCCGTGATCCTGTTTGTATTTCTGGCCCGAAACCTCTTCCCACAGGCCGGCCGGCTGGTAGGGCTTCGCCGACGGCCCGCCGACTTTTTCCACCAGCAGCCCCGCGACGGCGAGGGCCTGGTCGCGGATCACGCCGGCGCCGAGGCGGACGCGCGGGCCGCGGGCCAGCAGCCGGTTCTCCGGATCGCGCTGCTGCAGCTCCGGCGTCACTTGCGACGACTGCCGGTAGGTGGCGCTCGTGACGATGAGCTTCTGCATCGCCTTGATGTTCCAGCCGCTGCGCATGAACTCGGTGGCCAGCCAGTCGAGCAGGTCGGGATGCGACGGCCACTCGCCCTGCGAGCCGAAGTCCTCGACAGTCTTGACAATACCTACGCCGAAATAGCCTTGCCAGAAGCGGTTGACGATGACGCGCGCGGTGAGCGGGTTGGCGGGATCGACCAGCCAGCGGGCGAAGCCGAGCCGGTTGTTGGGGGCGCCGGCCGGCAGCGGCCCCAGGATCGCCGGCACGCCGGGACTCACTTTCTCGCCGGGGTGGTCGTAAGCGCCGCGGATCAGGATGTGCGTTTCGCGCCGCTCCGGCATCTCCTGCATCACCATCACCGTGGGCAGCGACTCGACGAAGCGCGCGCGCTCGATTTCCAGGTCCTCGAGACTGCGCCAAGGCTGCCGGATTTCGGCCGGAGCGCTGGTTTCGAGGAACGCCAGGCGGATCTTGTCGGACTGCGCTTTGGCGCGCTCGGCCGGAGGCAGCGCCGCTATGTCGCGGACTGAGGCAGCGGTGGCCACGATGGCGGCGTCCTCGGGAGACAGGGCCTCGTGGTAAACGCGGACGTCGTCGATCGAGCCGTGAAAGCGGTTCGGCGGGCCGCCACCCGCGCCGATGCGCAGCGGCTCCTTGCTGGCGAACGACTGGTTCAGCTCGTCGATGATGGCCTTGATCTTCTGGGGCCGGCCATCGACGTAGATCCGCACGCCGGCCGCCTCGCGCGAGCCGTCGTAGGTGGCGAGGACGTGATGCCAGCGGTTCATCTCGATGGGATCGGCCGTCTCGACGCGTAGCGCGTCATCGAGCCAGCGCGCCGCCATGTCGAGCTGCACGTGGCCGTCTTTGAGCATGAGGCCGTAGCCGCTCGGCTCGGAGACGTCCTGCATGTGGGTGACGATGGCGCCGGTCGGCGCGGCGGGGTTGATCCAGGCGGCGAGGGTGAACTTGTCGTAGAAGCCGTAAGCCGCGATCTTGCCGGCGTCGATGAAGCGCTTGCC
>DASQHK010000382.1:0-13642 GCA_035632135.1 Bryobacterales bacterium | reverse complement strand
TTCAATACAGTGACGTGCAATGGCACCTGGAGGTCGGAGTTCCTGGCCAGTTTCTGGGCGATGGCCGTCACGTAATCGACAACGACTTTATCCTCTACTTCCTTGGGCATCAACCCCGACTGCTTTAGGTCCCGGATGGCTTCTTGGCCGGCCTTGATGTCGTCCTTCTGTCCCGATTCGATCTCGCGAAAGCCGATGTCCTGAACGTTTGCCCAGCGTCGGTTCTTGTAGCTGCCGTCAGCAATGCTTTGCCGAATTTCCTTGAACTGTGCCGGCCATTTCTGGATCAGGTCGAGCTTGGCCTGCTTGTTGTCATAGGCCACCGGAATGGCGTGCTGGCCAATTACATCGGCTTGGCCCTTGAGCGCGCGGGCATCCTGGATCGTGCAATGCAGGGTATGGCGCTCGGCATCGGTCACGCTCGACTTCTTCAGGCCCTTCTGGGCATCGTCCACCTTGCGCTGGTATTCTTTGGAGAGAGCGTCGAAACGGCCTGCGCAGTAGTCCTGAGCCTGCTTCAGGTATTCACGCATGCTCAAGACCTGGCCGTCGCTGTATTCAAGCGTTGGCGCGATCTCGAACAGCGCGAGGTAGGACTTCTTGAGATCCTCCTGCAGCGGCTCGAACACGTGCGGCGCCGGCTGAACTGTAGGCAGGGTCGCCCGATGCCGGCCGCCGCAGCCGCTCAGGTTTGCGATCAGCAATCCTGAACACAGCAACGCCACGGATGCTCTTAAATCAAGCTTTGCCATCGATCCACCTCGTAACCACGCAATTGGAATGCCATGATGCAGTTGGTCTTGACCCTTGACCTTTCTTCAATCCCGTTGGCCCGAGGCCGAACAACAGAAAGGGACGGTTGAGCTTCGGGTCTGGCTGGCGGGGCTTGGCTCGAGGCCTCAAAGGTACCGCGCCTTGCAACGACTGCCCTCGGGCGCGCGGCCCTGGGTGAAATCGCGCAGCCCGCCTCCAGAAGCCCCCGGATCGGCCAGGGGCGGGCAAGCCAATTACAAGGAACAGCACGCTCGCCCTGCGAGGTGAAACGCCTGACGCCTCTCGGGAAGCGTCAGGCGTGGACGATTGATTGTGGCTAGGAAAAGCGTTTGGAGATCGCCCTCAAAACGCCAGCCAGACCTAGCGAGGATAGCCCCAGCAGAGATATGAGCGGAAGGGGGCTGGCCGTCTCAGGAAGCTCTTGAATTGGCGCCGGCGGCGCCGGTTCGGGAGCCCGCATTGGCGTCTCAACCGGCTCGGGCTGCACTACCTCGGCGACTTCAACCTCTTTTTTCTCCGGCGTCACGGCTACCACAGGAGTCTCCTCAAGTTCTTGAGGTGTTTCCGTGGGTGTCACTTCAGCAGCCAGGACCGGTTCGTGGGCGGCCTGCGCCAGTTCAGCTGCTCTGGCTTTCGGGTAGACAAACTCCTGCCCGAAGTTGTCCGCCGGGTAAAACCACGCCTTTACTGCCGGCGGTGTATCGGCCGCTCGCTCCCCAAACTCCACGACCGTTTCGCCGGTTGGCTTGAGCCGGTAGTTGGGAATAGCCAAAATCGTGGCGTAGATATGATCCTGTTCTTCGTTGAACACCTGCACGACGTGCCGGTTCGCGCTTGAATCAGCCAGCTTAAAGACATACGTTCCGGCCGGCAGAACCATGCCGGGGATCTCCACTGGCGCGTTGAAAGTCATGATTGTCTTCTTGTCCCACTGATCGGCCGCAGCCGGGATGGCGGCGAACAGCAGGGCCAAACCCAGGACCGCAAGGATTCTCTTAGACATTTCTTCCTCCTTTTGTTCTTAGTGCTCCCTCTCTAGAGGCAAGCGCCCCGCCACTCTTCCTGATTTCCGCGTCCCGGCTCCAACAGGCTGATGTCCCTACGGTTGAATGCGAATGTCCGCACATGAAGTCGGCTGAATGGAGTCGTTATTCTGTATGAATCTTTGAACACCGCATTTGCACTGTTCGAGGATTTTGACGCCGCGTCGCGTTTCTGACGGTCTGCAGGCAGGAGGTCCCCCGCATTTTCAAAGGCCCGGACAAGAGTCTTCGATTGGCAGATAAGTTGCCCTCTCGCACTTCGCCGGCGGTGCGATTCGCCGCCCAGGGGCTAAGTGAGACGAGGAGGGTTGCCGTGACAATGCACAGAGTAACCCGTATATTCGTCAGACTGGGCATCCTCGTGCCGGCCGCAGTGATCATTATGGGCAGCGCGCTTGCCGCCACACCCAAAGCCGCAATCTCTGAGGCGACATTAGCCAACCTGCAAGCCGCGCTCAACGAGCGGGGACCAAGCTGCCTGGCCCCTAAAGCCGTACGAGCAGGTGAGCTAGCGGAAGTCGGTGTTAACGAAAGCAGGCCCTCATGATCGCACTCCTACTAATACCAAGCTGGCAGGCGCTCCATCCGCTGATTGTTCATTTCCCTATAGCCCTCCTGCTGACCGCGCCGCTGTTCATCCTGGTTGGCGCTTTCCAGAAGCGCCCGTCCGGCCGGACATTCCTGCTGGCCGCCCTGATTCTCATGCTGCTAGGTACGGCGTGTACCTTCATCGCCGCTTCAACCGGGGAAGCCGCGGGAAGGCAAGCCCGGCAGACGCCGGAGGTAAGGGCTCTCCTGGCGCAGCACAAGGAGCTGGCGCAGACCACTGAGATTACGTTTTCCGCGCTCACCGCCATCTTTGCCGCCATTCTCCTGTTGCCCCGGCTTCTGCGGCGGGATCCCAACCCGGTGATTTCCACCCTGCTTCCGCTGATTTTTCTGATTTTTTATGCCGCCGGCGCGGTGCTGCTGGTGCACGTCGCCAGCGACGGCGGCCAATTGGTCCACGGGTTAGGCGTCGGAGCAGCCGTGTCGCCGGAGCGGACTGCTGCGGAGCCGCAAGCGGGGCGCTGATTTTGCTTATTCGGCTTCGGTCCGGATGCCGTGCTTGGAAAGTTTATAGCCGAGGTCGCTCCGCGAGAGCTGGAGGCGCCGGGCGGCCTCAGCCTGGACGCCGTCGCTCGACTTGAGCGCACGTAAGATAAGAGCCTTCTCCACCTCTTCCAGGAATTCGCGAAGATTAACGGTTTCCGGCACAGACGCCATCCAAGAGGCATTGCCGCGGGGCGCGGTGTCACTCGTGCTGCGAAGGCTCGGATCCTCACGATCCGACGGCAGGGGAAAATCACTAGCGCCGATTTCGGCCCCAGCAGACAGGATGAACGCTCTCTCGAGCAAGTTCCGAAGCTCCCGGATGTTCCCCGGAAAACTGTATCCTTTGAGCTTTTCCAGGGCAGCCTGGCTCAAGCGCCGAATAGGAACCTTCAGTTCCTTCGAAATTTCGCGGCCGAACAACTCGCAGAGGCCAGGGATGTCTTCTCGCCTTTCTCGAAGCGGTGGAACATGGATGGGAACCACGGCGAGACGGTAAAATAAATCTTGCCGAAACAGGTTTTGGCGGACTCGCTCCTCCAGATCGCGGTTGGTGGCCGCCAGAACCCGGACGTCCACGTCGCGGGGCTTGGCCGAGCCCACACGGACAATTTTGCCCTCAGTAAGAACCCGCAGGAGCTTGGCCTGGGCGGACGGGGACATCTCCCCGGCCTCATCCAAGAACAGCGTGCCCTGGTTGGCCGCTTCAAAGAGGCCCTGCCGGATGCGATCTGCGCCCGTGAAAGCGCCTTTCTCGTGCCCAAATAGCTCGCTTTCGAGGAGGGTCTCTGCAAATGCGCCGCAGTTAACGGCGATGAAGGGCTTCGAGGCCCTGGGGCTGCTCCGGTGAATGGCGCGCGCCACAAGCTCTTTCCCCGTGCCGGTCTCACCCGTAATCAACACGGTCGCATCGGTGGGAGCCACGCGGGCGATCCTTTCGCGGACGGCGAGAATGGCGGAGCCCGTGCCGAAAATCTCGGCCGAACCTTCCAGTTGATCGACCGTTTGTTTGAGCAGCCCGTTTTCCCGGAGCAACTCCGTGTGCTCGCAAGCGCGGTGGGCGGTCGCCCTGACGACCTCCGGCTGAAATGGTTTGGTGATGAAATCGAATGCACCCTGGCGCATGCTCTCGACGGCCAGCTCTACGGTTGCGAAAGCCGTTAAGAACACCACCGAGAGCGACGGATCCACCTCGTGCGCGAAGGAAAGAACCTCGAGCCCCTGGCCGTCGGACATCTTCTGGTCGGTGATGACTGCCTCGAAGCGGTCCGCCGAGAGACACGTTCTGGCTTCGGCCACACCAGCAGCCTGTATGACGGCGTGCCCGTCCTGGGACAGGTTGGAGGCAAGGATTTTCCTCATGTGTGGCTCGTCGTCGACGATTAGCACTCTGCTCATCGCTTGCTCCCATCTGCGGCGCCGGAAGCGCGGGGCGCCGGCAGGGTCATCGAAAACCGGACCGCGTCCGGCTGGTTGCATGACAGCGCGAGGTCGCCGCCGTGGCCGCGAGCGATGTTGCGGGCGATGGCCAAGCCGAGCCCGGTGCCGCTGGACTTGGTTGTGAAGAATGGCTCAAAAATGCGATCCACGGCTTCCTCCAGGATCGGGCCTCCGGCGTTCTCCACGTCGATACGCACCGACCCATCATCGCGCGATCCGCGGAGCTTTACGATACCGCCCGACGGAGATGCCTCGACTGCATTCATCACGAGGTTGAGCAATGCCTGCTGCACCTGACCGGAGTCCATGTCGGCCTGCAATCCTGCCGGCACGTCCACGTCGATCGTGACGGCTCTTTCGGCCGCCCGTGCCCGGCAAATATCGGCAACGTACCCGGCCGAGCCGTCAAGGTCGCCCGGCTCTTTCACCGGCGCGCGAGGGCGGGCATAGGCCAGGAAATCACTGGTCAGTTTCTCCAGCCGCGAAGCCTCCTTGGCCGCAATCTCGAACATCTCCTGGCGTTGCGCCGCATCGACCTCACCGCGAAACGCGGTGGCCAAGGCGCTGGAGATCATGGCGACGGGATTCCGGATCTCGTGGGCAATAGCGCTTGAGAACCGGCCCACAGCGGCCAGTTTATCCTCGATCAGCAAACGCTCTCTCGCTCGCTCCAGTTCGACGAAACTCTGCGCAAGCTGCGCTTCCTTCCCGCGCAGATGGTTGACCAGAATCCACACCAGCAAGCCGACAAGCGCGTAGATGATCGAAATGGTTCCGGCCTCGAAGTACTCATTCAACTCCACAGGAGGATGAAGCCGAAAGTAGGCCCAAACCCAGAAAAAATTGAGTGCGTCGGCCGCGGCCACCACGGCCAGAGTCGCAGGCAGAGAAAAACGGAAGGCTGCTTCCAGGACCGGAACAACCATCAGCGCGAAGTACTGCGTGTCCTGCCGGTAAGACAGCGACGCCAGGGTGAACGCAAGCACCATGTTCACAGTGATGGAGGACCACGTCAGAACGGAGATACCCGCGCCGCTTAGAGGCCTGGCTAGCCCCTGGATCCAGATCAGCTCGATTACGTTCAACAGGAAGCCCGCTGCCAGCACTACGATCAGCGCTCTGGGAGGATTGCCCAAATGGGACGCGAAGAGCGTATGAATCAGCAGGAGCGTGGCGAGCACACAGAGGTTCAGGACAACGAAGGTCGATTCCTGGCGCTTGAAAGAATCGAAGTCCGTCGCCAGGAGCGATTCGGGAAGAGCTCCGCTCAGCATCTCCGCTCATGAGCATAGCGCCAAGCGTGGCCGAGCGTCATTGCCTTTTCCAGGAGGAGCGACAAGAACCCATGCGGCCAAGCTAGTCCGTGGGTCTTCTTCCCGTCCCCGCCCACTCGGGCACGCCGTTCTTGTCGCGCAGCGTCAGCGTCTTGTCGCCCTTCTTCACCTCGCGGGCTATCAAGGCATCGGCGCCGCTGTATTTGACCTTCGAGCCGGTCACCTCGATCTGGTCACCCTTGGCCAACGTGAACCCCTTCTTGCTCAGGAAGCTCGATGGGCCAAGATGAACATCCAGGGTGCCCGCATCAGTCTTTAGCATCACATGTGTCCCCATCATGCGCCGGCCGTGGGCCATCTGCTGAACGTCATCGATCGTGCCTTTGACCGTCACCTCGGTTGTCGGATCGTACATGCGCCTGCCGGGACGTCCCGCGGGTTGAGCAAGCGCAAGCGTGCTCAAGAGCACTCCGGCGGCACACATCAGGAAGAGTGTCAGGCTTCGCATAATTCACCTCCGCAAAGCGACGCAGCATTTGAGTCGCCAGGGCAGGGCACCGATAGAAACCCTGGCTTTGGGCACTTCGGATGGGTCATCTGGCGCTGCCCTGGCCGGTCCATCTGTCAAATTGCCCCACCCAAGACTGCGGCGCGGGATAGCAAACGTCGGCTCCATCAGGCAGTTCGGGTTAAAAGAAGGGGTGGCACTGGGCTGCGCGACGCTGGCTCGCTGGAGGTGAACCTTCTTGATCACGAGAGGTGGCCGCCTCAACGGCCACCTTTCAACCCAGGGGGGCCGGCAATCAGCTTCAGTTCGTCTCCAGCTTCTGCTGAAGTGTTTCAAACTTCTCCTTGGCCTTCCCGTAGTCCACGAAATCCCCGATCAGCGCCGCCAGATCGCTTGCCAAGTCGTAATTCGCGACCACATAATTCTTGTACTCAGTGGTGTGAAGGCGGTTCCGGTTGTTGTTGAGATGTTCGATCGTGGATTCAGTATTCGCAGCCAACTCTCTCAGCAAGGGCGTGATCCGATCAATCGCATCTTGCTGCCAGGGCGAACCCGCATGCCGGGCGTCATTGAGCTGTGTGACCAGCTCCCCTACTTTGTTGATATGCCCCTTGATTCGCGTAATAGCGGTCGCGTGGCTTTCCCAGCTCAGCTTGGACCGCGTGAAGGACTCCATCTCCAGCGCGTCGTGCTTCAGTTCGACAGACTCAGTCTTGGCATCGGCCAGCAGCTTGGATATTTGAACAGAGTCCTCAATGGAAGCTGCCTTCGCGGGGGGCGGCATCACGAAATACGCCACCACCAGAAGCGCCATCGCCACCATAGACGCCGTTCTCTTGCTGTTACTCATGGAAACCTCCTCGTCTCTTCTTTCCTTTCACGCAACACTGTCCGTTGCCGGATTGAGTGCAGGGGGCAGCCACGCTTCCCGTCGCTGCCCGTTCAACCGGAGAGCAGTCTTGATTCCAACTGTACGATTCGTCGTTGCCTCGCGGAATAACCTCGTTTCTGCGAAGCTGTTTGTCGTCATGGGAAAAGACGTCAAAAGATCTGGACAATGAGATCAACGGCGTCCAAAGATTTGTACGACCAGATTATCGTTTACATCTAACATCCGTCACCTTCGGCAAGTATTTCTGCAATCTCCACCCGGGGGAATCGTAGAGGGATCAGAACTGGCGTCTGCAAAGGCTGCAGACCTGGGCCGAGAACGGCGTAAATCCCTGTGTGAAATCACCATTCGGGTCAGGGGCAGCGGCTCGCGGCCATCACAAGCCACGGGTCATTCTTCGAAGTTGGTTCATGCCCGCCGGCGGCTGCCTATGGGACTTTTGGCCGGCTCTGGGGATTGAATTCCTCCTCGATCTGCTGGATTTCATTCTCCCTGTGCAGCGAGAAGTAGACAGCAAGAAAGATCACAGCAAGTAAACCGATGAGGATCATCAACTCGATCAGACGCTCAGTCTGCCGAACAGGAGCGAATGCGTCTCTGGTCGGCTGCGAGATCACCACGGACCAGGCGAGATCTTTGTAGTCCTTCTTGAGGCCCGTGTCGGCAAACCCGATCAGCGTAAAACCCAGTTGCTTCAGATTCGTCACCACATAGCCTGCTGGACGGCCGTCCGCCGCGCTCAACCAGTCGCGAACCGCCTGATATTCCTCCGCCTTGACGCCGCTCGGAGCGGCAAGATTGAGTCCGCTGATGACCTCGCCATCCTGTCTCATAAGGAAGGCGCGTATCGTTGGGCTGGCCTGGGCTCGATTGATAACCGGGAAGATGCTGGACACTTCGATCAGCGCCTCCATGGTCCCGACAAAGCGCCCGGATCCAGGCTCCAGAATTGGCATCCCGATTTCGATGTAGTTGGACTTGGTAACCGGGTCGTACTCGACGTCCGAGAGACTGATGGAGCCCCGGCCTCCCGCGTGGATGCGCTCCCAGAATTCCAGGTCGCCTTGATAGTAATTCTGGGGCTTGTGGGTCGCAGCGACGATCACTCCCTTCTCATTGGCAACTGTGATCCGCAAGAATCTCTTGTCCAACTCCCGGTAGCGGTTGAGCAGGCGGGAGGCCGGATTGGAGAGGATCTTCTCCGCAACAGGGGCCGCTTCCGCTGTGTTCCATTTTTCCTGGATCGGCCGGACCTTGTTGATGAACGCACCCTCTCTCATTCCTTGATAGGACCGGTTTGCCGCATTGACGGCGTCCATCAAGGTGGGATTCGCCGCCATCACGCCTGATTCAAGCACGGTGTAATGAACAAAATCAGCTACTTCGATGGCTGTCGAAGCGGCGACACCCTGCAAGTGCGCCGCTATCACCTTCTCAAAGTTTCTCCGGCTCGCTGGAACGGTGTAGAGGGCCAGAATGCTGATCGGAACAACTGTGGCCACCAATCCGATCAACAGCCTGCGGAAAGTAATCTGAAACTTAAGGGTTTTCACACCATCATCTCCTCTCGGGTCTCGGCGGTTCGCCCATTTGTTGCGGATTAGATTTAAGGCTTCTGCTCGGGATACGGGCAATTCGCTCGCCACATTGGGCCGGGGAAAGGGCCGCGCCCTCCCGTCAATGCGCCGGAGTCGCCGGCGTATTCAATCTTGCCCACTGGCGTCTCGAACGCCGCGAGGCGAAGCGCCTCTCCATCCATGTCCATGCACAGCGTTAATGCGGTACCCGCTACACTCAAGCTGACGAATAGAAATCCCCATCGGAAACAGACTGTGAACAATTGGGCCACCCAGCAGAAAGGAGTGGAACCCCCATTGGGCGAAAGTGGACTGACAGCTCAGGTCGTTCCTACACCGCTGGACCGGATGGGCCGGCCGAACACGGCGTTGATAGCAGCTCGCAGGGCCTGGGATCCGTCGATCTCAGACAACCGCCGCCGCGTTACCGACTTTGTTGACATGCTCCTTTATCTGCGTGATCGCGATCGCATGGCTTTTCCAGACCAGGTTGGACCGCGTGGAGGAGTCCGTCTCCAGCGCGTCGTGCTTCAGCTCGACAGCCGCCGCTAGCCTGGCTAGCCGAGATCGGGCGGAGACTGGTTCTTCACCTCGCAGGAAGCGTTCAAAAACCTGGACAGGGTGCGGTGGAGTGTTCAAAGATTTGAACACTGTCGGGGAGAGGAGGTGCTTCCGCCATGGCGCTCTTACGGGCTACCCCGCTGTCGAGGCTGTCTCACTCGCCGTGGCCCGTTGCGTGCTCACCGTTCTGTCCAGCATGAGCGTGCGGAGTGCGGAGGAACAATGTCCCCGTTATCGAGGCTTGATCCGGCCAGAAAGGCCCTGGATGCAAAGCAGAGAGAATTGTCTGATGCTCTGCGGCGCCGCTATGACATTCACATCGAGAGGGTGCCCGACCCCGTCGATGATAGTGGGCTGGCAGTTGAGCGGGAAGCGACCATGCAGCGGCGCGATCGGGACTGGAGATTACTGCGAGAGGTAGAAGCGGCCCTGGATCGCCTCAACAGAGGCGAGTACGGCCTCTGCGTCCGCTGCGGCGGCGCGATTGGGCCTCCGCGGCTGAAAGCCGTGCCTTGGGCGGCTAACTGCATCCCTTGTCAAGATGCCTTGGAGCGCGCGCAATCCTCTTTCGAATCCGAACAGATGGATCTCACTGAGCATGCGGCATGAGGTTGCACGCGACCGGCGGTCCAGGAAAGTGGTCCATGAATAGGAGATGATTCGGTTGGCACAAACGAGCACCAGAAACCATGCTCGCGGAGCGAATGGGCAGCCCGGCGCTCCGACTCTCCTGGTGATTAGTTCTGATCAGGAGGACCACGACAGTCTCAGGCGTATCTTGTCACGATATGAGTGGAAGACAACCCACTGCAAGACTTCCCAGGAAGCCGTGCCGCTCCTGGATGTTGCCTCGGTTGTCCTTTGCGATGATGAGCTGGCAGATGGCGATTGGAGGGGCATCTTGAGCCACCTCCAGACCCTCCTCGATCCTCCGGTTCTGATTGTGACATCACGTCTGGCGGACGCACGCCTCTGGGGAGAAGTACTGAACCTTGGAGGTGGCGATCTGATCTCGAAGCCGTTTGAGACACAAGAGGTGATCCACTCGATCAGCTCGGCTGTCGGGTGGCGTGCTTCCGCGCGAAGAGGAGGGCAGTGCGGTTAGCAGGTGCATGAATCTCTCGGAATCAAGGGATGCTGTCGTATGCGCTTTGCGTGCAGAATAGTTGCCGTTGTTGTCATCGCAATCCTGGCAGGCCGTATATCGGCGCAGAGCGGAGTTCCCGGAGCCGCATCGGGTTTCACCTCTCTGAGGTTCCCGCTGCGCTTCGAGCCCGCCCCGCCGGACGGGCCCTCGGGAGTAAAGTTTCTGGCGCGCACTGGCGGCTCGACCCTCTTTCTGACATCACGCGGAGCCGTGCTGGCTTTCCAAGGCGTGACGCTGAGTTTCGAGTTGGCCGGAGCGCAAGCCGCACGGGAAATGTCGGGGATGGATCCATTGCCCAGCAAAGGTTATTACTTCATTGGTTCGCAGCCGGAGAAATGGCGAAGCAACGTCCCCAACTACGCCAAGGTCAAATACACGGGTATTTATCCCGGCGTGGACCTGATCTATTACGGTCAAGAAGGGCAACTCGAATGCGATTTCGTCATTGAACCCGGGGGCCAGCCGGACAAGATCGTCCTGAACTTCGACGGTGCGGACCAGATCCACGTGGACGCGGCAGGCGACCTGGTGATCGAAGCCGGAGACGGCGGGATGCGCATGCGCAAGCCGCGCGTATATCAGCCAATCCAGGGCGCAAGGCGCTATATCGAAGCGTCTTATCGCATGCGGGGCGATCACGGAGTGAGCTTTCAGATTGCGCAGTACGATCCGCGCAGGCCTCTGGTGATCGATCCTGTCTTGAGCTACTCCACATACCTCGGCGGCAGCGGCAATGATGGCGGCCTTGCAGTCGCTGTGGACGAGGCGGGCAACACTTATGTCGCCGGAACCATTGCCTCCGCCACTCCGCCCAAAGGGCTCGGGCCGATTGATAATGACGCGTTTGTGGCGAAGCTGAACAGTTCCGGCACCGCTCTTGTCTACATCGCCTACCTAGGCGGGGCAGGTAACGATATCGCGACAGGCCTGGCAGTCGATGCCGCCGGGAACGTGTACCTCGCGGGCGGGACCGGCTCCCGCGATTTTCCAACCACTCCCCGCGCGTTCCAAACATCCTACGCTGGCGCCGAAGCCCAGGACCTGTTCTGGTGGCTGCCTGGGTTCTCTGGGGACGCCTTCATCGCGAAGCTGAGTCCCGCCAATGCCGTAGGAATCCTTTATTCCACGTACCTGGGTGGGAGCGGCGCCGATCTCGCGCTGCGCCTGCGCGTGGACTCTTCCGGCAACGCTTACGTCGCCGGAGCCACCACCTCCGCGAATTTCCCGACCACGCCGGGCGCGTTTCAGGCCACTGCGCGCGGGGGTCGTAGCGGCACTTTTGTCGCCAAGATGAACCCCACCGGCACCGCCTTGGTGTACTCGACGTATCTCGCAGGCACCGGCGATGCGGGCGACATCGCGTTTGGCCTGGCCGTAGACGACGGCGGCAATGCCTACGTGACCGGCGTCAGCGACGAAGGCTTTCCGGTCACGACGGGTTCTTTCCAGCCGCAGCTGCGGGGACGATGGGATGCGTTCGTTGCAAAGCTCAACCCGACCGGCACAGAACTGGCCTACGCCACATATCTCGGCGGTGGCGCCAACTCCCAGACATACGGGTTCGACGTCGCCGTGGATGGTGCAGGAGATGCGTACGTAACTGGCACGACGTCGGCTCGGGACTTCCCAACTACGCCAGGCGTCTTCCGCAAGCCCATTCCCCCCCACGCACAAGGCGGAAAGGTGTTCGTGACCAAGATAAACCCGAGCGGCACCGCGCTGCTTTACTCGACGTGGTTCGGCGGCGACAACGCGGACTTCGGCCTGGCTATCGCCGTGGACTCCGCGGGCAAGGCCTATGTCGCCGGGAGGACCCGGTCGCGCCGCTTCCCGCAAACCGGGGACACGCTGCAGTGCCGTTACGGCGGAGGAGAAACGGACGCGTTTCTGTTTGAGCTAAACGCCGCGGGCAGCGGCCTGCTGCACTCCACATTTCTCGGCGGCAGTGGGGACGAGACGGTTGGTAGCCTCGCCCTCGACGCGGCGGGCAACGTATTCGTTGCAGGGTCCACGACATCCAGCGATTTCCCTGTCACAACCGGCGTGTACAAGACGGCTTTTGGCGGAGGCATCAAGTCTTACGACACTGACGCCCTTACGCCCGTGGGTGGGGACGCGTTCGTCTCCAAGATCGCTCTTGATACCACGCCCGCCATGGCCGTCGGCTGCATCACGAACGCGGCCAGTTTGGACGCGGCCGGTGTTTCCCCTGGCGAAATCGTCACAATCTGGGGCTTGGGTCTCGGGCCGGAAGGCGGCGCTGGAGCGTCGCTGGATGCCTCGGGGCGACTGGCGACAAACATCGAGGGCACGCAGGTGCTGTTTGACGGGATCGCTGCGCCGCTAAGCTACGCCGGCGCAAACCAGGTGAACGCAGTGGTGCCCTATGGGGTTGCTGCCAATCCCGTAACGCATGTTCAAGTCCAATATAGAAGCGCGCAATCGAATGTCGTCACATGGCCGGTCCTGGCCGCGCACCCCGGCATATTCACCGTCGATGCGAGCGGCATCGGGCAGGGCGCGATCCTCAATGAGGACAACAGCTACAATTCGGCCTCGCGGCCCGCTGCCAGGGGCTCCATCATTGTTCTGTTCGGGACTGGGGCGGGGCAAACCGAGCCGCCCGGCCAGGACGGCAAACTGGCCGAAGCCCCGTTACCGAAACCGCTTGCACCAGTTGATGTCTACATCTACGGCAAGAAGGCCGAAACCTTGTATGCCGGCGCTGCACCCACTCTGGTTGCCGGCGTACTGCAAGTGAACGCACGCGTACCGCTGGACGTCCCGCCGGGCGACGCAGTCCCTGTATGGCTCGTGGTGGGTGGAGGACTCCTCTACGAGGGCGTCACCGTAGCGATCAAATGACACCGCGGGTTCAGAGAGTCACTGGCATCCCGCTGGCCCAGGCGACGTGCGCGATTCCCTTGACCCTCGGCTGTTTCTGGAGGTGTGAATTGGCCGCACGTCGCCGCTGAGAACGGCTACTTCGGATTCGAACATAGTTCTGAGGCTCAATAGAGCTGACAGCTCCGAATCGAGGTGCGTGGCAATGGATACCGGATTCGTTGCGACCGTCCTTGAAGCCATACAAAACACGCTCGAGGAACTGATCGGGCGTGTTCACGCTGACGATGACCGCGTGAGCGGCCCTGGTTGAGGTGCTGGCAGGCTTGGGCCAGGATTTTCCCTGGCTGGTGCTGGTGGTCCAGCACATGCCGCCGAGTTTCCTGAAAGGTTTCGCCTGCTGGCTGGCCAGCGTCTGCCCGCTTCCGGTCGAGATTGTGGAAACGCACACGCCGCCGCTTTCGGGGCGTGTCTATCTGGCTGCGCCCGA
>DASQHK010000381.1:0-9365 GCA_035632135.1 Bryobacterales bacterium | reverse complement strand
CCCCGCCTCAGCCCTCACCGCCCGCAAACCGCCTCCTGCGTCGCCACCGCCCTCACGCCGCGTCCCGCCTCGCCACACACCCCACCAGCCCCCCTCGCCATTCGCAAACCGACCTGCCCCGGCGCCCCCAGCCTCCCCCCGCGCCGCGCACCCCCGGGCATCAAATCCTCATCGGCATTACTACATACCGGTAGTTGTAATCGGCATCGCCGGTGGGACGGAGCTGTCCTGCGCTCTGCTCATCCTTGAGTTCCAGGTTGACCGTCTCGCTGGCGATGGCGCCAAGAAAATCGAGCAGGTACTGCGCGTTGAAGCCGATCTGTATGTCCGCCCCGCCCTCCGTTCCGCCCTCCGCCGGCACCGAGTCCTCCGTCTCGCCCGATTCCGATCCCGACGCCGCCAGCTTCAGCTCACCCTGCGCCAGCCCCACCCGGATAGCGTGAGAGCGCTCGTCGGCGAACTGCGAGACGCGCCGCACCGCCGCGGCAAACTCATCCCGGTTCACCACCGCTATGCGCTCGTTGTCGCGCGGCAGCACGCGCTCGTAATCCGGGAACTGGCCCGTCAGCTTCCGTGTGATCAGCAGCCGCGAGCCGAACTGGAAGAACAGATTATTCTCATCGTTCGACAGGCCCACGGCCGCCCCGCCGGTTTCTAGCGCCAGCTTCTGGATCTCCACCATCGCCTTCTTCGGAACCAGCGCGCGCAACTGCCCGCTGATCCCTTCGAACTTGTGCTGCGCCTCCACAAAAGCGAGCCGGTGCCCGTCCGTGGAAACCATCGTGATGGAGTCCGGCTTGAGCAGCAGCAAGCCGCCGTTAAGCGTGTAGCGGGATCCCTCGTTGGAGATCGCAAAGACCACTTTCGTGATCAGCCCCGCCAGCAGCGCGGGAGGAATCTGCGCGATCGCCGACGGCACTTTCGGCAGCTCTGGAAAGTTCTCCCGTGACATGCCCGCCATGCGCGTGCGCGAGCGGCCGCACGTGATGCTCGCAGCGTGCGTCTCGCCGACCTTCACGTTCAGGTCGGCGTCAGGTAGCAGCCGTACATAGTCGAGCAGCTTGCGCGACGGCAGCGTGCTCGCGCCCGGCTTCTTGATCGTCGCTGGGCACACGCACCGGATGCCCAGCTCCAGATCGGTCGCCGTCAGCGTGATTTCTTCATCCCGCGCCTCGATCAGAACGTTGGACAGCACCGGGATGGTCGTCTTCTTCTCAACCACCCCTTGGCTCAGGCTAAGTTCCTTGACCAGTTCGATCTTGCTGACCGTGAATTCCATGGACCCTCGCGACTAGGAACTAGTTCTCTTTATTATACAAAGACTTATGATCTCTTATCATAGGCCTTGTCGAATTGTGGAAATCTAAATATCATGCCTTATTTTCAATCACTTAAACGAAGCGAACCCTGTGGATGACTGGTCGGATCAGCAAGGATGCTTCAGGACCGGTCCGTGGTAGTTCACAGGGGCTAAACCGAGCCTTCAACATCCTCTGTAAGAATTGGGTTAACACTAATTGAATGAGTCTAGTAACTTGTGGATGGTTCTGTTCAAATCGCTGTCCTTCCGGCGCAGTGCCTCGATCTTCTTGACGGAGTGCAAGACGGTGGTGTGGTGCTTGCCGCTGAAAGCCCTGCCGATTTCGGGAAGCGAGGCGGGGGTCAACTCCTTGACCAGGTACATCGCGATCTGCCGCGGGAAGGAGATTTTTTGAGCGTTGGTTTTTTCTTTGAGTTGGCCGGGCTTGAGATCGAACTCGTCGCTGACCACTTTCTGGATCATCTCGATGGTGATCTTGCGCTCGCCTTGCGTGATGATCGACTTCAGGGCCTGCTGCGCCATGGAGATGTTGATCTCGGCGCCGGTGAGAGAAGCGAGGGCGATCAGACGAATGAGAGCGCCCTCGAGTTCGCGGACGTTGCCCTTCATTTTGGTGGCCATGAAGGCGCGGACGTCCTCGGGGAGCTGGGTGCCTTCGTCTTCGGCCTTGCGGTCGAGGATGGCCATCTTGGTTTCGAGGTCGGGGGGCTGAATGTCGGCGATGAGGCCCCACTCGAAGCGGGAGCGCAGGCGATCGACCAGGCCGGGGATGTCTTTGGGAGGGCAGTCGCTCGAGATGACGACCTGCTTTTGCAGCTCGTAGAGGGTATTAAAAGTATGGAAGAACTCTTCCTGGGTGCGCTCTTTGTTGCCGAGGGTCTGGATGTCATCGACGAGCAAGGCGTCGACGGCGCGGAAGCGCTCGCGGAAGGAGGTCATGCGATCGTAGCGGAGCGAGCTGACCATTTCGTTGATGAACTGCTCGCTCGAGATGTAGATGACCTTCATCTCGCGGTAGTGGCTCTTGAGCTCGCGGCCGATGGCCTGCATGAGGTGAGTCTTGCCCATACCTACGCCGCCGTAGAGGTAGAGCGGGTTGTACATGCGGGAGGGGTTGGTGGCGACGGCGCGGGCCGCGGCGTGAGCGAACTGGTTGCAGCTTCCGACGACGAAACTTTCGAAGGTGTACTTGGGGTTGAAGGGATTGGCGGAATCGAAGTTGAACTGGGCCTGGGCAGCGGCGGGGCTCGGGGCGGCGCCGGCCGGCGCGCCGGCTCCGTCGTCGGCGATGAAGATCACGTTCTGAAAATCCATGGCAAGCTGGCGGGCGGTCTCGAGGATGCGGTTCTGGTATTCGGTTTCGAGCCAGGACTTGGCGCTGCTGTTGGGGACTGCGACGAACAGGGAACGCCCCTCGATGTGGCTGAAGCGTGCCGGCTCGAGCCAATTATGGAAGCTTTCGGGACTGACCTGGTGTTGAAGCTGCCGAAGTATCTGTTCCCAAGCGTTCATTGGAGAAGCGAGCGTTGGCCGGGTCAAACGGTCCACAGGCTTTCAACACCTGTGGAAATCTTTCCGCCAGGATCCCCCGACCCAGGGAGATCTCTACTGTAACTGGTTGGAAACAAACCACCTTTCCCTCTTCAGGCGAGGGCGTTGGCAGTACCGGTTGTTTTATCCCCAGAGAAAGGGCAATATAGCATAAAGCGGGCGTCGATCCAAGGCTTTTCAAAAAAATATAAACGGTTTGAAATCTTAGAGATAAGCGTTGGAAAAGAGGGGTGAAGGCGCGGACCTTGCAAATCGGGCCTGCCAAGGTCACGGAGGGCTTCCCAAGCCGTAAAAATGGGGCCGGATGGAGCAGGATGGGCCTGGGGACTTTAAAGAACGGGGTCTCGGTGGACTGAACTGCCTCTGGAGGCTGAAAAAAGCGGGTTTGGCGGGCGGAGGATCCATTCACAGGCGTGCCGGAGGGGCAGCGAGGGGACCGCAAGCTCACAAGTTTTGGGCTAAAGGGCGCGGTCTGTTACCGATAAGAAACATTGCTGGAGGAACGCCATTGAAACCCGAAAAAGATCGTCGCAAGAACCCGCGAGACATGTGCTCGGACTTTGTCCAGATCGCCTGGCAGGATGACCGGCAGGCTCGGATCTCGTATGTGGGCCTGCTGGAGGACGTGAGCCCGACGGGGTTGTGCGTCAACCTGGAGCTGCCGGCGCCGGTGGGACGGACGGTCCACCTGCACACGAAGGGCTTTGAGGGAGACGCGGAGGTGCGGTACTGCGAGCTGGGGGACTACGGTTACCTGGTGGGCCTGGAGTTTGCCGAGGGGCAGTGCTGGGAACGGGAGGCGTGGAAGCCGAAGCACCTGGTGGGGCCTTTGGGTTGCGGGGGGTAGGGGAGGGGCGGCCGGCAATCGCGGCTTGGGTACAATTCAAGCCCGCGCAACGTATTCTGTTGCGCGGGCTTGAACGATTTTGTGCCCGGCTAAAACAGCATGAGCTGGCTCGGCGCCCCCTCTGGGTCTCGCCGTTTTCTCGCATAGTAGATCTCCATTTTCCCGAACTGATGATCCGTCAGGGTCAATACCCGCACCTCCCCCTCCGGCGGCAGCGACCTCCGAATCAGCCTCCGATGGGCCATGGCAGCGTCCTCGCTCGCCAGCGGCCGCGCGTACACTGAAAACTGCAGCATCATGAAGCCATCCTCCAGCAGCGCCTTCCGAAACTGGGTGTAGTTCTTCCGGTCCTGCGGCGTTTGCACCGGCAGATCGAACATCGCCACCAGCCACAAGGTACGGTACCCTGAAATTTCTCTGCCGCGTCCCACTTCACAGCTCCGGCAGGAATAGCTCCCTCCGCTGTCCTTTCAGCACATCAACCAGAGAGCTCGCCGCTCGCGCCATCCAATCAAAAAGGCTGCGCTGTTCGCCTTCCCACTCCATCGCTCCCAGCAGGGAACCCAGCAAATACTTTCTAGCCGCCTGATCCAGCGGCCCCTGCGGGTCGCTCTCCTCGACCCACTTCGCCACCGCCTCATCCACCAGCACCCGGTACGGCTCCATCAGGTCATCGGCCAGCGCGAACGCATTGTAACGGTTATGGTGGTGCAGGCCGAAGCTCGGGTGCAGCCCCGCCGCGCATAGCGCCCTGGCTGTCACCGCTCGCAAAACGGCGTACCCATAATTCAAATGCCGGTTCTGATCCGGCGCCTGCACGTCTCGCCGAAATTTCTCCCCAAACAGAATCCTCCAGTAGCGCCTCGCAGCCTGCGCTTCGACATTGGCTGGATCTCCGCTCGCCACTCCCTTCTCCAGCGCCCTCACCGTGATGGCCCCATCACGCGCCAGTTGCTCCAGCGTACGCGCCTGCGCCCGAATCTTCGCCCGCACGATCTGCTGCCACGTTCGCTTGCGCAGCGGCTGGCTTGCCGCGGCTTGCAGGCGGAATCGCTCTGCTTGCTCGCAGTTGGCACGCACCGGCATCGTCATTGCGAGCGGCAGATAGTCCCCGCCGCACAGCACGCATACCCCTCCCGCCTCCACCAGGCCTGTCAGCACCGAATGCGTGTACGACACCCGCGCGTGCGCCACCACCAGCACCGCGATGTCTTCCAGCGGCGCTGTCGTCTCTCCCTCCTCGAGGCGAATCACGAGCTGCCGGTGCCGCACGCTCAGCCCGGCGGCCTGCTCCGCAATTTCGATGATCCGGTCAGTCATGAGCCGGAAATACCCGCCCCAGCGGATCGACCTGCGCCTTCTCCGGCGCCATCTTCCGAAACGAGCCCGCCATCGGCCTCTCGATTAGTCCTTCCTTCTTCGCTTTCTCCAGGCCCAGATGTGCGGGAATCAGCACGAGTCGTCCGTTCTGCTCTTGGCTCATGCTCTGCAATACCCAGTGCCGGACGCCGCTCTCGTGCTGCATCTGCATCGTATCTCCGCCCATCAACGAGAACAGGAAACCCTCCCGCTGGCGGTTCACCACCGGCTGTCCGGCCTTCTTCCGCCGCATCGCCTCCAGCCGCGTCACCACCTCGAATTTCCACTTTCCCCTTTCCTCTATCACCTCCACGTGATGGTTGTTGCCGGGGCTCACGTGGCGCAGCCTTGCCCCCTCTCCAACGGAAGCGAACCTCTCCTTCACCCAAATCCGTACCTTCTTGATCGGCGTTTGCTGCCCGTCCCTTCCCACCAGAAAGGGCGGCTTCTCCTTCGTAGCCCGCTCCACCGCCTCCCGCACCGCCCTGTCACCGATCTCGCCCGGCTTAGCCTTATCCCAAGGCCTTCGCAGGCGCCTGCGCCCTTGATCGTCTTCCTTTCCATAATTCGTCTCCTCGTGCAGCGGCCCACGCAGCACGTGCTCCATTCGATGCGAAACCACGATCCCGTCCACCAGCCTCCGCACTTTGTCCACAAAATCCGGAAACGGCCCTGGCAGCGACGAGAACTTCCGCTTCCGCTCGATCGCGCTCATCTCCGCCGCTCGGGCCAGCTCCGCTACGCGGCGCGGCTCGGTCAGCGCGATCGCTACCGCGTCAATCGCATGGTGCCGCAGATCCCCGCGCTCCTTGCGCCCATCCGGCCGCCCCAGAATCGGATTCAGGTCCCACGCTGACCGCAGCATGGCCGTCACCTGCCCGCTGGTCGCGTAGATTCGCCTCGTCCCGTTCTGATCGCGCCCGCCGTACAGCATCCCCAGGTAATCCGCCGCCGTCTTCGACGCGTACCGCGTATCGTTCAACTGCTCCTCTGTGAAGTCTTTCAGCAGCGCGTCCACTTCATCCGTTGTCATCTCGAATCGCCGCAGCTTAGCCCTGCGCAATGCTTCGTCGCCATGAAAACCCCTCAGCCGTCGCAGGATTTCCTCATAGCGCGCCGCGTCATGCTCATACGCCTCCCGCGGCGTTTTCCCCGCCTTCGAGTGCCGGTTCTCCGCCGCTTCGCACAGCGTCTTGTTGGCAAACGAATCATCCAGCGATCGGCCACGCGGAATGATGTGTTCCACGTCGAACTCCGGTGCGTCCCCGAATAACGTCCTCACCGAGATCTTCCGGCCCGTGTATGGGCACTCCCACGCGCACTCCTCCGCCAGCAGCCACTTCTCAATGTCAGCGCGCTTGGGATCCGCGACCCCGGCCTTCTTCACTGCCTCCCTCGCCTTCTCCCGATCGGACTCCCGTTCCCGCATCCGCTTGCTCAACTTTTCGCGCTCACCTCTGCTGCGTTTCAGGTCCCGCCCCAGCTCCACGACGATCCGCACCGGCTTGCCATACTGCCGGATGACGCCGTTCACGACCTTGCGCATCTCGGTCAGCGTCCGCTCCACCATTGGATTGCGCAGCGCTCGGAGCCGTGGACACTCGCGTACGGGTGGCAGCAGCTCATGGGCTTCTCCTCCGCTGAACCGGGACTCATAAACTTCCTTTACGGCCTCCGAATAGCCCTTGCCCTCTTCCATCGGCGGCAGCAGTTTCTTTAACGCCTGCCGCGAAAGCCCGCAATGGCCGCTCTGGAGCTGCACCTTGGCGAATGCCGTCGCCTGCTCCTCCGTCATTCGCCAATGGCGGATCGCCCGCCGCTTGAGCGCCTCATCGCTCACGAAGGACAACCAGTCCTCTACCAGCCGGTCGCGTTCCTCGGCCGGCATCGCCTCCCACCGCTCGCCCAAAATTTCGCGCAGCTTCGCCACCGTCCGGTTGCCTACCAGTCGCTTCTCGCCCCCGCGTTCGAGATTAAACTTGCCTTTCAGCCCAAGCTCCTTTCGCAGCCGCGGGAACGTTACGTCTGCTTCGCTCTCCAGCAACTGCACCACCACCGCCCTCTCCGGAGCCGTCAGATCTCGATCGTGCCAATCGTCAATTCCCACACTCAGATCATTCGCCTTTTGCAGCAGCCGGAACCGCTGCGCCGCCAGCACGGCCCAGGGCGCCCGCTTCCGCCCTTCTTCAAACTCGCATTCCCCGGCCTCCGCCGTCTTGAGGGGCCGCTGAAAAAAAATCGCCCGGCGCAGCCTGCTTCGCATCTCTTCTGTCAAAATCTCCGGATAATGCGGCGCCTGGCCTTCCCAAATCCGATCAAATTCCTCCGCGTACATTCCCCGTTCCGTGTACCGTTGCCGGATCCGCTCCTCCTGCGGATCGATCCCCGCGAAATACTCGCCCAGCGTCCGCGCGCCGGCCTCGGCTATTTTTGCCCGCAGCGCGGAAATATCCCCGCGGACTTTCCCTTGCTCCTTCTCGTCTTCGATCGGCGCTTTCCGGTTACTTAGGAACCCCCGCCGTTGCGCCAGGTGGTAAAGCGCCCGCCCCAGTTCGGACGGCTCGAGCTTCTCGTCCAACGCCCGCGCTCGGAGCCAGTAAGGCAGATTCGCCGCATGGCCTGGATGCCGCGCCAGGATCTCGCCGTCAAGCCGGTCCAGCGTCTTCTGCCGCTCCGCTTCGTCTCTCGCCGTTGGCAGCATCTTCGCTTCCGCGAGAATCCCATACACCTTCGCCAGCCGCCGCGCGCGCCGCCGCGCCTGCCGCCGGCGCAGCCGCGCCTCCCGCCGCTGCGCATTTCGCAGCTCCTCCCGACCTTTCTCAATCTGTTCCGGCGGCGCCGCGGCCTCGAAAACGCGCGCTCCGCCGCCCAAAATCCCGGCGGGTGCCCCATCGATCAGCTCGATTGCGCTCCAGCCCACCGAGGCAACTCCCAAATCAAGGCCCAAAATGTACTCGGGCAGAGAAAAAGAAACTCCGGCTTGACTCATACGCCGGAATATATCATAATGTGCTTGATTGTACCCAAGCCTCGATTGCCGTGACTGCTCTTAGTAAGTCGCGACTGTCGCGGCGGAAAGTATCGCCCGCAAAGGCGTAACTCGGGCGCTCCCAGTGGGCGCCCACCCTAACGACGCAGGTGCGGCAGGAGGTTCTTTCCCAAGTCCTTCCAGTTCTTCCGTCGTGCGCAAGCTTATCGTGGCGCGGCGCGAGCGCCGATTCGAGCGGGTGGTAGAATGAATTGCGATGGGAAGGCTGCTGGAGAAGGCGATTTCGGAGGCATCGAAGCTGCCTGATAGTGAGCAGGAGGCGATCGGCGCCTGGTTGCTCGCGGAGATGGAGTCCGAGCGCCGGTGGGGTGAGCTCTTCGGAAGATCGGGCAGCGCAGTGGAACGAATGGCGGACCAGGCCCTGGAGGAGCACGAACGTGGTCTGACGACGCCGCTCGATCCGGACCGGTTGTGAATTCGCACGTCACGCCGGGCTTTCGGGAGATGTTGGGCGCGCTGCCGGATGAGGTTCGTGGTCAAGGGCGCTCCGCATATCGTCAGTTCAAGGTGAACCCTCGTCACCCGAGTCTACGCTTCAAGCAGATTCATGGATCGGATCGGCTCGTTTCGGTCCGCATCGGCCGCGGTTACCGTGCTGTGGGTGTGCGGAGATCGCCGGACGAGATCGTCTGGTTCTGGGTTGGCGCCCACGGGGAATACGAAAAGCTTCTGGCGAAGTGATGATTTGAAGGGGTTCTCTACGGCTGGCAGGCCTGCTCGAGGGCGGCTCCGGCCTGCTCCCACTCGGACAGCAGGGCGGTCAGGCGCGCGCGGCGCTGCTCGATGTCGCGGGACAGGCGCGCGGCCTCGCGGTGATCGTGGTAGGCTCCGGCGAGCTGGGCTTCGAGCAGGCCGATCTCGCTTTCGAGGCCGGCGGTCTGCTGCTCGATTTCCGCCAAGCGCCGCTTCATCTGCTCGAGCTTCATGGGATTGATGCGGGCGGGCGGCTTCGGCGCGCCGTTTGCGGGGGCGGGCTGCGGCGAGGAGCCGGCCGCCGGGAAGGAGAGCCGCTCCCAGGGGCGCTCGGCGCTGCGCTGCTTGCGCCAGAGGTAGTCTTCGTAGTTGCCGGGGTAGATGCTCACGGCGCCGCTGCCTACTTCAAATACCTTGGTGGCCAGCTTGTCGATGAAGTAGCGGTCGTGGGAGACGAAGACCACGGTGCCGGTGAAGGCGAGCAGCGCTTCGAGCAGGACGTCTTTGGCGCGCAGGTCGAGGTGATTGGTGGGCTCGTCGAGCAG
>DASQHK010000380.1:0-28386 GCA_035632135.1 Bryobacterales bacterium | reverse complement strand
CAAGCCCGGGTCGATCACGCCGCACAAGAAGTTCAAGGGCGAGGTGTACGTACTGAGCAAGGAAGAGGGAGGACGGCACACGCCGTTCTTCAAGGGGTACCGGCCGCAGTTTTACTTTCGGACGACGGACGTGACGGGGGTGGCGGAGCTGCCGGCGGGGACCGAGATGGTGATGCCGGGAGACAACGTGAGCCTGGTGGTGGAGCTGATCACGCCGGTAGCGATGGAGAAGGGGCTGCGGTTTGCGATCCGGGAGGGCGGGCACACGGTGGGAGCCGGGACGGTGACGGAGATCGTGGAATAGGAACATCATGCGTGAACGGATTCGAATTCGCTTGAAGGCTTACGATTACCGGGTGCTCGACCAGTCCACCACCGAGATTGTGGACACCGCCAAGCGCACCGGCGCTACCGTGGCGGGGCCGATCCCGCTGCCCACGGTGAAGAACAAGTACACCGTGCTGCGCTCGCCCCACGCCGACAAGAAGTCCCGCGAGCAGTTTGAGATCCGCACGCACAAGCGCCTGCTGGACATCCTGGAGCCGACCCAGCAGACCGTGGACGCGCTGATGAAACTGGATTTGCCGGCGGGCGTGGATGTGGAGATCAAGGCGTTTGGGAGAGACCATCGGTCGTAGCGGCCGGCCATCGGGAGAAACGCTATGTCGCCAGGAATTTTAGGCAAGAAAGTCGGGATGACGCAGGTTTTCCGGCCGGACGGCAGAGTGGTCCCGGTCACGGTCTTGAAGGTCGGGCCCTGCGTCGTGGTGCAGCGCAAAACCACCGCAGGCGACGGCTACGAGGCCGTGCAACTGGGTCTGGTCGAGTTCGTCAAGCCGTCCCGTGTAAACCGGCCCCTGGGCGGCCATTACAAGAAGGCAGGCGTCGAGCCGGCGAAATTCCTGCGGGAGCTGCGCGTGCAGGGCTCGCTCGGGAGCGATTTGAAGACCGCCGACCGCGTGCTGGCCGAAGAGTTCCGGCCGGCTGAGAAAGTCGACGTGATCGGCGTCAGCAAGGGCCGCGGCTTCGCCGGCCTGATGAAGCGGCACCACTTTCGCGGCGGCGCCGGCACGCACGGCTCCATGTTTCATCGCGCGCCAGGGTCGATCGGCTCCAGCTCGTTTCCTTCCCGCGTGTTCAAGGGAATGCGCATGGCCGGACACATGGGCCACGAGCGGGTGACGGTCCGCAACCTGGAAGTGGTCGAGGTCCATGCCGACGAGAACTTGCTGCTGGTGAAGGGCGCCGTGCCGGGACCCAATGGCAGCTATGTCGTAGTAAGGAGGGCGCGCGGCTGAGGCGCGCAGCAAGCATGCCGACGGTGGACGTATTTAACCTGGAGAACGAAGTGGTGGGCAAGCTGGACCTCGCCGACGAGGTCTTCGCCTCCAAAATCAACGAGGCGCTGCTATACGAGGCGGTGCGGCACTATCAGGCCGAGCGCCGCAGCGGCACCCACAAGACCAAAGTGCGTGGCAGCGTGTCCGGATCGGGCAAGAAGCTGTGGAAGCAGAAGGGAACCGGGCGGGCGCGCATGGGGTCCATCCGCTCCCCGCTATGGCGGCACGGTGGCACCGTCCACGGGCCGCAGCCGCGCGATTACGGCTACCATCTCCCGAAAAAGATGCTGCTCGGCGCGCTGCGCTCCGCCCTCACCGCCAAGCTCAACGACGGGCAGTTGAAGGTGGTGAAGGCGTTCGATCTGGACTCCCACAAGACCCGGGACTTTCGCCAGTCGCTCGACAAGGTCGCCCCGGCCAAGTCGGTATTGCTGGTGAATAACGGCGAGAACGCAAATCTGGAGCGGTCGTCGCGCAACCTGCCCAACGTGACCCTGATCGAGAGCCGCGAGGTGCATCCTTATCTGCTGCTCGAGCACGAGCAGGTCGTGCTTTCCGAGACCACGGCGCAGAAGCTGTCGGAGGCGTTGCGATGAGGGCGTTTGACGTGATCCAGGGCCCGCTCGTCACCGAGAAGAGCCAGTTGCGCAAAGACAGCGAGCGCACGCTCTGCTTCAAGGTGCGGCCGGACTCGACCAAGACCGACATCAGGAACGCCGTCCAGGCGATCTTCAAGGTGAAGGTGGAGAGTGTCCGCACCGCCAACTTCGTCGGCAAGATGCGGCGGCGCGGCAAGTACGCCGGCTACCGGCCCGACTGGAAGAAGGCGTACGTGAAGCTGAAGGAAGGCGAAAAGATGGTGGAGTACGCGCAAATCTGAGGCGCGGGAGCGACCATATGGGCATCAAAGCTTACAGGCCGACAACCAGCACGCGGCGGTTTCACACCGTCACCTCGCGCGAGGAAATCACGCGCCAGCGGCCGGAGAAATCGCTGGTCACCCCCAAAGTGCGCACCGGCGGCCGCAACAGCCAGGGCCGGCTCTCGAGCTGGTTCCGCGGCGGCGGCCACAAGAAGGCCTACCGCGTTGTCGATTTCAAGCGCGACAAGATCGGCGTGCCGGCCAAGGTGGCCTCCGTCGAGTACGACCCCAACCGCTCGGCGCACATCGCCCTGCTGCACTACCGCGACGGCGAGAAGCGCTACATCCTGCAGCCGGCGGAGCTGAAGGTCGGCATGACGGTCATGTCCGGCCCCGAGGCCGACATCCTGGTGGGCAACGCCCTGCCGCTCAAGAACATCCCGCCGGGCACGGTCGTGCACAACGTGGAGCTGCGGCCCGGCAAGGGCGGGCAGATGGCGCGCTCCGCCGGCGCGCAGGTGCGCCTGGTGTCGAAGGAAGGCGACTTCGCGCTGCTGAAGCTCCCGAGCGGCGAAACGCGCAAGGTCAGCATCGACTGTATGGCCACCATCGGCCAGGTCGGCAACCTGGACCACGAAAACGTCAGCCTGGGCAAGGCCGGACGGTCGCGGTGGCTCGGCCGCAAGCCGCACAATCGCGGCGTTTCCATGAACCCGGTGGATCACCCGCACGGCGGCGGCGAAGGCAAGACCTCCGGCGGCCGCCATCCGGTCACCCCGTGGGGGCAGCCGACCCGCGGCTACAAGACGCGCAACAATCCGCGCACCGACAAGTGGATTGTCTCGAGGAGAGAGAAGTAAATGGGGCGCTCCGTCAAGAAAGGGCCGTTCACCGACCAGCACCTGGTCAAGAAGATCGCAGACATGAATGCTCGCAACGACAAGAAGGTGATTCGAACCTGGTCGCGGCGCTCAACCATTCTGCCGGAGATGGTGAGCCTCACCATCGCCGTGCACAACGGCAAGAAGTTCATTCCGGTGTTCGTCACCGAGAACATGGTCGGGCACAAGCTGGGCGAGTTTTCGCCGACCCGGATTTTCAAGGGCCACTCGGCCAAGGCGGCCACCACGGCCACCGCGGCGCCCGCCGGGGCGCCCGCCGGCGCCGCGCCGGCCGCCGCGCCCAAGCCGGTCGCCCCGGCGTCGTCGTGAGCGGCAGGGAGACAGCGACATGGAAACGCGCGCAGCGATGAATTTCGTGAGGGTTTCGCCGCAGAAGGCGCGGCTGGTCGTGGACTTGATTCGCGGCAAGCATTGCGGCGACGCCCTCCATATTTTGCAGGTAACCAACAAGCGGATCGCGCCGCAAATCGAGAAGGTGCTGCGCTCGGCGATCACCAACGCCGAAAACACCTCGAGCGACGTCGATGTCGACAAGCTCTACATCAAGCGCGCTTACGTGAACGAAGGGCCGCGCATGAAGCGGCTGCGGCCGGCGCCCATGGGCCGCGCCTTCCGCTATCAGCGGCGCATGGCGCACATCGTGGTGGAGGTCAGCGACGAGTAGGCGGGAGCGCTGAGCGGAGGATTATGGGTCAAAAGGTTCACCCTTACGGGTTTCGGCTCGGCTACAACAAGACTTGGCGGTCGCGCTGGTTCGCCAAGCAGGGCTACGCCGACCTGCTGCACGAAGACCTGAAGCTCAAGGACGTCCTGCGCTCGCGGCTGAAGGCGGCGGGCATCAGCTCGGTCGAGGTCGACCGGCCCGGCAACAAGCTGCGTATCACCATCCGCACCTCCCGGCCGGGCATCATCATCGGGCGCAAGGGCGCGGAGATCGAGAAGCTGAAGGCGGAGCTGCACCAGCGCACCAACCGCGAGGTGTTCATCGACATCCAGGAAGTGCACAAGCCCGAGCTGGACGCGCAACTGGTGAGCGAGAGCGTGGCGCTGCAGCTTGAGAAACGCGTGGCGTTTCGCCGGGCGATGCGCAAGGCGGTGGATTCGGCGCTGCGCTTCGGCTGCCTGGGCATCAAGATTCGCGTGGCGGGAAGGCTGAACGGCGCTGAAATCGCGCGCAGCGAATGGTATCTGCAAGGGCGGCTGCCGCTGCACACGCTGCGGGCCGACATCGACTATGGGGCTTCGGAAGCCCACACCACCTACGGCGTGATCGGGGTGAAGTGCTGGGTCTACCGCGGCGAGATCATCGAGAGCAAGGGCAAGCGCAGCCCGCTCGGCTCGCTCGAGCCGGAGCCGCTGCCGGCGCGGCGCCGCGAGCCGCGGCCCGAGCAGCCGGCGGCGCGGCCCCGGCCCGCCGAGCGCGCGCGGCAAGTGCCGCCGGTGCCTCCGGCGCCAGTGACGCCCGCTCCCGCCGCCGAGCCGGCGGCCGCCGTGGAAGCCGAGCCGCGCGAAGGTCCTGGGCCGCTGACCCCGCCGCTCGCCCACCGCGCGGAGGCCGCGCCGGCGCCGCCCGCAGCCGCGGGCCCCGCGCCGGAGCCCAAGGAATAGAACGTCATGTTAATGCCCAAGAAGGTCAAGTATCGCAAGCAGCAGCGCGGGCGTCGCACCGGCAAGGCCTGGCGCGGCTCCGAGCTTTCCTACGGCGATTACGGCTTGAAGGCGATGGAAGCGGCCTGGATCACCGACCGGCAGATCGAGGCCTCGCGCGTGGCCATGACGCGGTTCATCAAGCGCGGCGGCAAGGTCTGGATCCGCCTTTTCCCGGACAAGCCCATCACCAAGAAGCCGGCTGAGACGCGCATGGGCAAGGGCAAGGGCGCGCCCGAACAGTGGGTAGCAGTAGTACGGCCGGGCAAGGTCCTGTTCGAGATGGAGGGCGTCACCGAAAGCATCGCGCGCGAGGCCATGGCCCTTGCCGCGCACAAGCTGCCCATCCCCACCAAGTTCGTCGCGCGGCATGCGGAGGGTTTGCCATGAAGGCGGAAAAGATCCGCGAGCTGGCCGACGCCGAGCTGGCGCATCAGCTTGCGGAAACGGAAGACAAGCTGTTTCGGCTGCGCTTTCAGCTCTCTATGGGACAGGCCGAGGGGCTGAAGCGCTACAAGGAGCTGAAGAAGGATCGCGCCCGCATCCTCACCGAGCGGCGTGTGCGCGAGATGGCGGGCCAGTAGCGGAACGCGGAGACATTCGATGGCGGAAGAAGCGGTCAGGAAAAGGAACGAGAAGGTCGGGCATGTCGTCTCCACCAAGATGGCGAAGACGATCGTGGTCGAGGTGAGCCGGCGCGTGCCGCATCCCCTCTACCGCCGCATCGTCACCAAGCGGAAAAAGTTTTACGCCCACGACGAGACGGGCCTCGCCAAAATGGGCGACCGGGTGCGCATCATCGAGACGCGCCCGCTCAGCAAGCTGAAGCGCTGGCGGCTGGCCGAAGTGATCTGGAAAGCGCACCAGGTAAAAGTCGAGCCGAGCGAAGTTTGAAACCACAGATGAACACAGATAAACACAGATTAAAAGCCTCCGGAACCCCGAATCCTCGGGGGCTGCGCCGGTTTTCAGGTTTTTATCTGTGTTCATCTGTGGGGGTGCCCTTTGGGCCCTGTGGTTCCGATTGGTTTTCCGTGAGGGTTCAGTCATGATCGGAATGCGAACGCGGCTGGAGGTGGCCGACAACTCCGGCGCGCGAAAACTAGCCTGCATTTTGCCGCGGGGCGGCGATATCGGGCTGCGCGCGGGGCTGGGCGACGTGGTCACGGCCAGCGTGAAGGAAGCGGCCCCGGATTCCAACGTGAAGAAGGGCAGCGTGGTGCGGGCGGTGATCGTGCGCATGCGCAAGGAAACGCGGCGCCGGGACGGCACCTACATCCGCTTCGACCAGAATGCCGCCGTGCTCATCAACGAGGTGGGCGAGCCGGTCGGCACTCGCGTGTTCGGCCCGGTGGCGCGCGAGCTGCGCGACAAGAAGTTTATGAAGATCGTTTCCCTCGCTCCGGAGGTGCTCTAGTGCCGGTTCTCGAGATCAAAAAGAACGACACGGTGAAGGTCATTGCCGGGCGCGACCGAGGCAAGCAGGGGCGCGTGCTGAGCGTCGATCCCGACAAGAGCCGGCTGCTGGTCGAGCACGTCATGGTCAGCAAGAAGCACACGCGGCGCAACCCGGCCAAGCAGATCCAGGGCGGCATCGCCGAGCGCGAGATGCCCATCGCGATCTCGAACGTCATGCTGGTCTGCCCCAGTTGCGGGCCGGTGCGCGTCGCCCACCATGTTTCGCCCGACGGCCGCAGGAGCCGCGTCTGCCGCAAGTGCGGCAACACGTTCGACAGGAAATAGGCACGATGGCAGCCAGACTCAAAGCACACTACTTGAAAAACGTGGCCCCGGCGCTCCAGCAGCAGTTCAGCTATTCCAGCCCCATGGCCATCCCACGCCTGGCCAAGATCACCGTCAACATCGGCTTGGGCGAGGCGACTCAGAACGCCCGCCTCATGGACGGCGCCGTGCACGAGCTGGGGCAGATTACCGGCCAGCGGCCGGTGGTCAACAAGGCAAAGAAGTCCATCTCCGCCTTCAAGCTGCGCCAGGGCATGCCCATCGGCTGCTCGGTGACGCTGCGGGGCGAGCGCATGTTCGAGTTCTTCGACCGGCTGGTCAACGTGGCGCTGCCCCGCGTGCGCGACTTCCGCGGCGTCTCCGCCAAGTCGTTTGACGGCCGCGGCAACTACACCCTCGGCCTGCGCGACCAGTTGATCTTTCCCGAGATCGACTACGCCAAGGTCGACAAGATGAAGGGCATGAACGTCACCATCAGCACCACCGCCCGCACCGACGCCGAGGGCCTCGCGCTGCTGAAGGCGATGGGCATGCCGTTCCGCAGCTAGGAGAAGCGTTAATTATTTTATGGCCACTACCGCCAAGATCGCGAAAGAGCTGAAGAAGCCGAAATTCAAGATCCGCCTGCGCAACCGCTGCCGCGTCTGCGGGCGGCCGCGCGGGTTTCTCCGCAAGTTCCGGCTGTGCCGGCTGTGTTTCCGCAGCCTGGCGCTGAAAGGCGATATCCCGGGGGTGATGAAGAGCAGTTGGTGAGCTGGCTGTACGGCCGCAAGCGATCAGCGGCCAGCCGCCGGCAACTTGCTCGGCTGCGTGCCGAAAGCTGACGGCTGATACCTGACGGCTGAAAGCTGACGGCTGATAGCTGACGGCTGAGGGCTTTTGCTTATGAACATGACTGATCCGATCGCCGACATGCTGACGCGGCTCCGCAATGCCGTGGCCGCCCGCCACCCCAAGGTGGATGTGCCGGCTTCGAAACTCAAGGCGGAGATCGCCCGGATCCTCAAAGAAGAGGGCTACATCGCCAACTTCAAGGTCGCCGAAGAAGACGGCAAGCGGACGATCAAGATTTACCTGAAGTATGCCGACAACAACCAGCCGGTGATCTCGCGCATCGTGCGCATATCGCGGCCGGGGCGGCGCGTCTACGTGGGACAGAAGGGCATTCCGCGCGTGCTGGGCGGCATGGGCATCAACATCCTCACCACCCCGCGCGGCGTGATGACCGGGCGCACGGCTCACCGCGAGCGCGTGGGCGGCGAGATTTTGTGCGAGGTCTGGTAGGCGGCCGCCGGCGCGGCCGAACGCGGAGAGAAATGAGATGTCACGAGTAGGCAACAAACCGATTGCGGTCCCCAAAGGGGTCACGATCAAGATCGAGGATGGCGCCGTGTTCGTCGAGGGCCCCAAAGGGAAGCTGCGCGCCCAGGTCCCGCCCGCGATCCGCTTCGAGCGCAAGGATTCCACCCTGCTCGCGCTGCGCGATCGCGACGAAGATGCCGCCCTGCACGGCCTGGCGCGCAGCCTGGTGCAGAACGCCGTAACCGGCGTGACCACAGGCTTCTCCAAGGAGCTGGACATTGTCGGCATCGGCTACCGCGCCAGCGTCGCCGGCCGCGCGGCGACCTTCGTGCTCGGCTATTCCCATCCCATCGACGTGTTGATTCCCGACGGCATCGCCATCGCGGTTGAAAAGCAGACGCACATTGTCGTCTCGGGGGCCGACCGCGGCCTGGTCGGCGAGGTCGCCGCCAGCATTCGCGCGTTGCGGCCGCCCGACCCGTACAAGAACAAGGGCATCCGCTACACCGGCGAGGTGCTGAAGAAAAAGGTTGGAAAGACGGGGGCGAAGTAGCGGCCTATGATTCATCAGGTTTCTCGAAACGATCTGCGGAAACGGATCCACTCGCGGATCCGCAAGAAGCTCCGTGGCGCCGCCGCGCGGCCGCGCCTGAGCGTGTTCCGCTCGCTCAAGCACATTTACGCCCAGGTGGTGGACGACCGCCAGGGCCGCACGCTGGTCTCGGCCGGCTCGGCCGAAAAGGACTCGCCGGTCAAATCGGGCGGCAGCCTCGCCGGGGCGAAGCAGATCGGCAAGCTGGTGGCCGAGCGCGCCCTCCAGGCCGGCGTCAAGAAGGTCGTCTTCGACCGCAGCGGTTATCTCTACCACGGCCGCGTCAAGGCCCTGGCCGAGGCGGCGCGCGCAGCGGGCCTGGAGTTCTGAACGGAGTGCTATGGCTTTTATCGCAAAAAAACGAATTGACGCGGCGGCGCTGAACCTGAAAGATCAGGTGGTTTCCATCAACCGCGTCACCAAGGTCGTCAAGGGCGGCAAGAACCTGAGCTTTTCGGCGCTGGTGGTGGTGGGCGATCCGGACCAGAAGATCGTCGGCTACGGCAGCGGCAAGGCGAAGGAAGTGCCCTCGGCCATCCGCAAGGGCATTGAAGCCGCCAAGAAGAACCTGGTCAAGATCCACACCCTCGAGACCACCATCCCGCACCGCGTGCTGGGCCGCTTTGGCAGCGGCATGGTGCTGCTCAAGCCGGCGCGCGAAGGCACCGGCATTATCGCCGGCGGGCCGGTGCGCGCCGTCATCCAGGCCGCCGGCATCGCCAACGTGCTGACCAAGTCGATCGGCACCACCAACCCGCACAACGTGGTCAAGGCCACTTTTGACGCGCTGCTGCAGTTGCGCGAGAGGCAGGCCGTCGCCCGCATGCGCGGCCTGGAGGTGGAGAAGATTTAGAGGCCGGCGCCGTCCGGCCCTGCGTGCTACTATGTCGAGCGCTGAGGCAAAGGTGATCAAGATTCGATTGAAGCGCAGCCCCATCTGCTGCCCCGAGAAGCACAAGCGGGTGGTCAGGGGGCTGGGCTTCCGCAAGCTGAACCAGACGGTCGTGCGGCCCGATACGCCGTCGATCTGGGGCATGATCCGCAAGATTCCGCATTTGGTGGAGGTGGTGGAATGAACTTGAGCTCACTGCATCCTCCCAAGGGACAGAAGCGCGGGCCCAAGCGGATCGGCCGCGGCATGGGCTCCGGCTGGGGCAAGACGGCCACCCGCGGCAGCAAGGGCCAGCGCGCCGGCACCGGCTTTTCCCAGAAGCGCGGCTTCGAGGGCGGCCAGATGCCGCTCCACCGCCGCATGCCCAAGCGTGGCTTCACCAATATTTTCAAGAAGCAGTTCGCTCTGGTCAGCCTGGAGCGCCTCGAAACTCTCGACGGCGACACGTTTACGCCCGAGCGGCTGCTCGAGCTGGGCGTCATCCGCCGCAAGCTGGATGGCGTCAAAATCCTGGGCGGAGGGACGCTGACCCGTCCCATCACCGTCTCGGCCCACCGCTTCTCCCGAAGCGCCGCCGAGAAGATCGCCGCCGCCGGCGGCAAGGCTGAGGTTCTCGCGAAATGAAGTGGCTGGAAAACGTCGCCAATGTTTTCCGCATCCCGGATTTGCGGAACCGGGTGCTGTTCACCATGGCGCTGCTGGCTGTGTACCGCATCGGCGGCCACATTCCTACGCCCGGCATCGACGCCAACGCGCTGCAGTCGTTTTTTGAGCGCAACGCCGGAACCCTGTTCGGATTCATGGACCTGTTCTCCGGCGGCCAGTTCCGCCGCCTCACCATTTTTGCCCTGGGCATCATGCCCTACATCACTGCCTCCATCATCCTCCAGTTGCTGGCGGTCGTGATCCCCACGCTTGAAAAACTCCAGAAGGAAGGCGAACTCGGCCGGCGCAAAATCACCCAGTGGACCCGCTATCTCACCATCGGCCTCAGCATCGTGCAGTCCTTCGGCATCGCCCTTACCCTGATGAAGAGCCAGGGCAGCTTCGTTTTGAACCCCGGCATCCGCTTCATCCTGATGACCGTGCTCACCCTCACCGCCGGCTCGACCTTCATCATGTGGCTGGGCGAGCAGATCACCGAGCGGGGCATCGGCAACGGCATGTCGCTGATCATTTTCGCCGGTATCGTGGTCAATCTGCCGCGGGCCATCGAGGGCATCTACGTCAACGTGGTCGAAACCAAGCAGTGGAGCGTCTTCATGCTGCTCTTCCTGCTGGTGGTCATGACGCTGGTGGTGGCTTTTGTGGTGCTGGTCGAGCGCGGCGAGCGCCGCATCCCGGTGCAATACGCCAAGCGCGTCGTGGGCCGGCGCATGATGGGCGGCCAGTCCACCCACCTGCCTATGAAGGTCAACGCCGGCGGCGTCATGCCGGTCATCTTCGCCAGCTCCTTGCTGACTTTTCCGCAGACGCTGGTGGCGGTCGACTTTGTGCGCAGCAACAAGTATTTGAGCGGCATGCTCAACTCCATCCGGTACGACGAGCCGCTCTACGAGCTGTTGTACATGGTGGGCATCGTTTTGTTTGCGTTTTTCTACGTGTCAATCATCTTCAACCCCGTGGAAGTGGCCGACAACATGCGCAAGTACGGCGGCTTCATCCCCGGCATCCGGCCCGGCAAGCGCACTTCCGACTACATCAACGAAATCCTGACGAAAATCACGCTGGTGGGCGGGCTTTATCTCGCCCTGCTGTCGGTGATCCCCGACTTCATGATCGGAGGCATCCGGCTGCACCACCTGCCGCTGGTCGGGACCTTCTTCGATCAGCATGTTTCGCGCGTGATCCTGGAAGGCCTCAACGTCAATTTTTATTTCGGCGGAACTTCGCTGCTGATCGTGGTCGGCGTGGCCATGGACACCATCAACCAGATCGAGGCGCAGTTGATCATGCGGCATTATGACGGGTTCACGCCCAAGTCGGGAAGAATTCGGGGCCGCAGGAGCACCTTCTCGTAGGGAAGGCCCGGGGGGCGCTCGGGCGCTTCGCTGGGGCCGGGAATGATTTTATGAAGGACGACACGTGGGCTGCGGGGAGCGAGGCTTGGCAAAGCCGGTTGGGGCGGTAGTGTTGTTCGGGCCGCCCGGCGCCGGCAAGGGTACGCAGGCCCGGGAAATCGTGCACCGCATGGGGATCCCGCAGATCTCCACCGGCGACATGATCCGCGCCCATATGAGCGCCGATACCGCGCTCGGGCGCTCGGTCGGCGCGACCATGAAGCGCGGCGAGCTGGTCCCCGACGAGATGGTGAACCAACTGGTCGCCGAGCGGCTGCAAGAACCGGATTGCGCGCGCGGCTTTGTGCTCGACGGCTATCCGCGCACCGCCCCGCAGGCGCAGGCGCTGCAGTCGATGCTCGGCTCGAACGGTATGCCGATTATGACGTTTAACATCCATATCGGGTATAATGAGCTTATCCCGCGCATTACCGGCCGGCGCTCGTGTCCCCGCTGCGGAGCGATTTACAACGTCTACCTGCACCCGCCCCGCCAGCCCAATCTGTGCGATCTGGACCAGACGCCCCTGATCGTGCGGGACGACGACCGCGAAGATGTGATCCGCGAGCGGCTGCTGTCCTACGAGAGACAGACCCGTCCGGTGATCGATTATTTTCGCGCCAAGGGGCAGCTCATCCATGAGCTGGATGGGACGCTCCCGGCGGAGCAGATCACGGAGCAGCTCTGCAACATTCTGAGCCCCGCATGATCATCCGGAAGACGCCCACGGAGCTGGAGAAAATGCGGCGCAGCGGCCTGCTGGTCTGGCAGATCTTGGAGGATCTTAAGAAGCTGGTGCGGCCCGGCGCGACGACCTATGATCTGGAGCGGGCGGCGGAAAAGATGATGGCCGACGCCGGAGCCAAGCCTGCCTTCAAGGGCTATTACGTGCCGGCCGCCGGCCGCGAGTATAACTTTGTGCTCTGCACCTCGGTGAACAACGAGATCATCCACGGGCTGCCGTCCACCAAGCGCCTGCTGCGCGAGGGGGACATCGTTTCGATCGACACCGGAGTCTCGCTCGACGGCTATTTCGGCGACTCCGCGACCACCGTGCCCGTGGGGCGCATCAGCGAGGAAACGCAGCGGCTGTTGCGCGTGACGCTCGAGTCGCTCGACCTGGCGGTCTCGAAAGCGGTCGAGGGCAACCGGCTGTTCGACATTTCGAGCACGGTTCAGCAGCACGTCGAGTCGCACGGCTACTCGGTGGTGCGGGAATTTGTGGGCCACGGCATCGGCACCAAACTGCATGAAGATCCGCAGATTCCGAACTACGTGGACCCCAAGAACGGCAACCCGCGCCTGAAGCAGGGAATGGTCCTGGCCATCGAGCCCATGGTCTGCGCCGGCCGGCCCGATACCGCGGTCCTCTCCGACCGCTGGACGGCGGTAACCAAGGACGGCAGCAACGCGGCCCATTTCGAGCACTGCGTCGCCGTGACCTCGAACGGACCATGGATCTTGACCAAGCCGTGACCGGAGAAGGCGCCGCTGCGGAAGGGCCGGTTCGCCGGCCGGGTAAAGCGCCCGAGAGAGCGCCCGGCAAGGTGATCGAAGCGTTGCCGAACGCGATGTTTCGCGTCGAGCTGGAGGATTTGAGCCGCGTGTTGGCGCACGTTGCGCCGCGGCGGAACAAGGATTTTTTGCGGCTGCTGCCCGGCGATCCGGTCGAGGTCGAGCTTTCCCCGCTCGATCCGGGCCGGGCCCGCGTGGTGCGGAAGATTCGGAGCGAGCGATGAAGGTACGAGCATCGGTGAAGAAGATTTGCAACAAGTGCAAGGTCATCCGGCGCAAAGGCGTGGTGCGGGTGATCTGCGTCAACACCAAGCATAAGCAGCGCCAGGGCTAGGAGGTTCCAGATGGCACGTATCGCGGGCGTCGATCTGCCGCCGCAGAAGCCGGCGGAAATCGGCCTGACTTACATTTACGGCATCGGGCGGGCGAGGTCCAACTCGCTGCTCGCCCGCGCCGGCGTCAGCCCGGAAAAGAAAGTTCGCGACCTCAGCGAGGACGAGGTGAACCGCATCCGCCACATCCTGGAAGAAGAAGGAGCGGTGGAGGGCGATCTGCGCAAGGAGGTCACCATGAACATCCGGCGGCTCATCGAAATCGGCTCTTACCGCGGCTTGCGGCACCGGCGCAATCTGCCGGTGCGCGGCCAGCGCACGCACACCAATGCGCGGACGCGCAAGGGACCGCGGCGCGGCACCATTGCGGGCAAGAAGAAGTCCCTGTCGAAGACGTAAACTCTATGGCAAAGACACCGGCAGCGAAGGCGACCAAGAAGAAGACGTTCAAGAAGAAGGAAAAGAAAATCGTGCACTCCGGCACCGTCTACATCCAGGCGACGTTCAACAACACGCTGGTGACGGTGGCCGACCAGCAGGGCAACGTGGTGTCGTGGTCGAGCGCCGGCTCACTGGGCTTCCGCGGCTCGCGCAAGGGCACGCCGTTCGCCGCGCAGCAGGCCGCGCTCTCGGCGGCCAACGCGGCCAAGGACCACGGCATGAGAACCGTGGAAGTGCGCGTCAAAGGCCCCGGCTCGGGCCGCGAGTCGGCCATCCGCGCCCTGGCCACGGCGGGCCTGGAGGTGAGAACGATCAAGGATGTCACCCCCATCCCGCACAACGGGTGCCGGCCGCCCAAGAAGCGGCGCGTGTAGCGGCGCGGGAGACTGGGAAGGAGCGAAATGGCGAAATATCATGGTCCGGTTTGCCGGCTGTGCCGGCGCGAAGGCATGAAGCTGTTCTTGAAGGGCGAGCGCTGCTATAGCGACAAGTGCGCGATCGAGAAGCGCAACTTCGCCCCCGGCCAGCACGGCAAGACCAGGCGGCCCAAGAAGCTCATCGGCTACGGTTTGCAGTTGCGTGAGAAGCAGAAGGTGCGCCGCATTTACGGCGTGCTCGAGCGCCAGTTCCGCAACACCTTCGAGAAAGCCGCCCAGATGAAGGGCGTCACCGGCGATAACCTGCTCGGATTGCTCGAGCGGCGCCTGGACAACGTGGTCTACCGCATGGGGCTCGGCACGAGCCGCGCCCAGGCCCGTCAGATCGTCCGCCACGGGCACATCCAGGTCAACGGCAGGAAAATGAACATCCCCTCTTATGTGGTCAAGCCGGGCGACACCGTCGAGGTGCGCGAGCCCAGCCGCCAGAACGCGGCCGTGCTCGCCGCGCGCGAGGCCACCACGCACATGGCCAAGCCGGCCTGGATCGACGTAAGCCTCGAAGCGCTCAAGGGCACCATCACGGCCACGCCCCGGCGCGACGAACTCACCCAGATCCCGGTCAACGAGCAGCTCATCGTCGAGCTGTACAGCAAATGAAAACTCACCACAGAGGGCACAGAGAACACAGAGGATTTCGAAATCATTTTTCTCTGCGCCCTCTGCGTCCTCTGCGGTGAAATTCGGAGGTTTTTGACTTATGTGGAAAGGTTTTCAAAAGCCCAAGCGGCTGGCGGCCAATACGGACACGCTGACCGACAAATACGGGCTGTTTTGGGCGCAGCCCTTTGAGCGGGGTTTCGGCACCACCATCGGCAACGCGCTGCGGCGCGTGCTGCTCAGCTCCATCGAAGGTCCCGCCATCACCGCGGTCAAGATCGAGGGCGTGCTGCACGAGTTCAGCTCCATCCCCGGCGTGGTCGAGGACGCCACCGACATCATCCTCAACTTGAAGCAGATTCCCTTCAAGGTCAATGGCGAGGGCAACAAGATCGTCCGCCTGTTTTCCGACCAGCCCGGCACCGTGCTGAGCGGCCAGATCCAGACCGACGCCGACGTCGAAATTCTCGATCGCAACCTCTACATTGCCACCGTCAGCGAGGGCGGCAAGCTCGACGTCGAGATGCGCGTCAAGATCGGCCGCGGCTACGTCAGCGCCGACAAGAACTTCGACGAGGACCTCGCCCTCGGCTACATCCCCATCGATTCCGTCCACTCGCCCGTGCGCAAGGTCAACTACCAGGTGGACGCGGCGCGCCTCGGCCAGGTCACCGACTACGACAAGCTGACCATCGAGGTGTGGAGTAACGGCGTGGTCTCGCCGCAGGACGCCGTCGGCTACGCGGCCAAGCTGCTCAAGGACCACATGACCATCTTCATCAACTTCGAGGAGGCCCTCGAAACCGAAGAGGCTGGTGGCGAGAGCGCCGCCGAGCGGCTCAACGAAAACCTCAACCGCTCGGTCGAGGAACTCGACCTCAGCGTGCGCTCCTACAACTGCCTGAAGAACGCCCAGATTCAGACCATCGGCGACCTGGTCACGCGGTCCGAGGCCGACATGCTCAAGACCAAGAACTTCGGCCGCAAGTCGCTCAACGAGATCAAGGAGATCCTGGCGCAAATGGGGCTGTGCCTGGGCATGAAGATCGACGAGCAGGGCCGCTTGGTCCCGCCGCCCGGAACCAACCTGTCGGCGCCGCTGACCGATCTCGACGAGGGCGAGGGCGAGCAGCCGTCCGCGGAGTAAGACCATGCGACACAGACGAGCAGGCTACAAGCTGAAGCGGGACATGGGCGCGCGCAAGGCGCTGCTGCGCGGCCTCGCCACCAGCGTCATCGAAAACGAGCGCATCGTCACCACCGTGCCCAAGGCCAAGGCCGTGCGGCCGCTGGTGGACAAGATGGTGACGCTCGCCAAGCGCGACACGCTCCACACCCGCCGCCAGGCCGCCTCGTTTCTGGAAACACCGGCCGCGGTCAAGAAGCTGTTTGAGACCTTCGGCCCGCGCTTCGCCCAGCGCAGTGGCGGCTACACCCGCATCACCCGCCTGGGCTGGCGCCAGGGCGACGGCGCCGAGCAGGCCGTCCTCGAGATGGTCGGCTCCGAACTCGTCAAGCGCGCCGAGGAGCGCCGCAAGCGCAAAGAAGCCCGCCTCCGCGCCCAGACCGAAGGCGTCGGCCCCGAAGAAGAAAAGGGAAAGGACGACGAAAAGTAGCGCGGCCGTCCTCTCGGCCGGCTGGGCCGCCCCCGGCGGCTCCCCGAGTATTCGCCCTACTTTGTTCGCCCAGACCGGCTGCGCCACCGCACCCCGCCGGGCGCGCAGACCATCATCCAAACCGGCGAGTCCGCCCGCGTGATCCAGTTCGCCCTCAAGCCGATCTGGTAGAGTGAAAGCGATGTTCGCCCCGGACGTAGAAGCGCGCTTCAAGAAGATCGAGGACAACCTGGTCGTCATGACCGAGTTGCAGCGCCGCTTTGACGCGAAGACGGAGGAGAGGATCGGTCACCTCGAGGCTGTTCAGAACGCCATGGCCCGCTGGCAGGAGCAGATGGCGGAGAGACAGGACCGGATGGCGGACTGGCAGGAGCAGATGGCCCAGCGGCAATTGGAGTTCGATGAGAAACTGAACATCCTGGTCGACGCTCAGATCCGGACCCAGCAGACCCTCGACCGGCTGGAAGCCAACATCGACCGGCTGGAGGCCAGCATCGACCGCATTCTGAAATCGCGCTCCAACGGCGGCGCCGGCCCGCCCCCTGCCTAGCGCACCGCCGGCGGCGCTGGCTCGCCGATCCTTTTCGCCGCCGCCACCAGCAGCTCATCCTTCGGGAAGTAGCTCTTCGCCGCGTAGAGCACCTGCTTCGCGTCTTCCGTCTTGCCCGTTTCCCAGAAGCTCAGCGCCACCTGCGCCAGCGTCTCCGGCGCCCCGCTGAAAGGCGTGATCCCCAGCCGGTTGTATAGCTGCGTCACTTGATCGAATTTGTGCGTGCTGAAGTAGATGCGCACCAGCGTCCGCCCCGCAAACGCATTGGCCGGGTTGCGGTCGAGCGACTCCCGCAGAAACACCGCCGCCTGCTCCTGGTTGTTTTGTCCCATCGCCTCCAGCCCCCGGATGTAAGCCGCCACGCCCGGGTTCGCCGCCGCGCGCGAGTTGGGAAGAAAGTAGAAGCCCGGCAGCGCCGCCGCCTCCTCGATCTTCAAGCTCACGGTCGACGACGCCAGCACCTGCGGCGACCCTTCCGCTTTCAGGCTCGCCACCAGCCGGTAATCGCCCGGCTCAAACGGCGTCAGCGCGATCGTCTTCGACTTCAGCAACGTCCCGTTCTGAAACTGCGCCGGGTCGAGCGGGTCGGTGAACGTCTGCCGGATCGTCCGGTCCTGCGCGTGCCCCAGCACGTATTCCAGCTCGTATTTCTTGCTCCGCTCGCTGGGCGGCAAGTGGATCTGGAACAGCAGGCGCAGCGGCCGCTCCCGCGCGAAGCGCCGCTCAATCGAGGGCAAAAACTGAATGCCGAAGTATTGAAACGGCGTGGTCGCATCGGGCCGCGCCGGCCGCTCAAAGGCCCCCGCCATCAGCGGGCCCGCCAGCGCGACGCGGCTTCCTTCGCCCGCTTCAATCACCCGCTCGCCCTTGTAAGTCCGGTTGGCCTCGCGATTGTCCAGCCGCACCTCCAGCTTGTATTTCCCCGGCGCAAGCGGAATCCGGTTGGCCAGCACGAACGGCTTCAGCTTCTTCTCGCTCCCCGTGTTCTCGAAAGCCGGATACGACCGCTGCTCCGCGTCCTCCACGATCAGGTCGCCCTTCTCGTTCAGCAGCCGGAAGCTGCTGTTGACCATCAACTGCTTCCCGTCCGGGGCCCGCCGCCCGTACTTTTCGTCATCCACCAGCACGCCATAGTCTAGCCAATACCGTCCGGTCGGATCGGAGAGCACCAGCGAGCTGATCTCCAGCGGCTTCTCCTGAATCACCAGGAACCACGAATTCACCTTCGCCCGCAGATACCGCAGCTCGCGGATCTTCTGCACCTCGAATGAATCATTGGCGAAGTTCCGGATCTTGCTCACTAGCATCTCGCCGGTCATGTTCGGCTCGAAGTTCTGCGTATCGACCGGCTCGCTCGGGATCAGCGAGAAGACCGCGCGCGCGAGGTCGGGCGCCACCGGCATCAGAAATTTATACACGTCCGCGTTCGAATTGAACTGGCTGCCCCGCACCAGTTTCAGCGGTCCGTCGATGATCGGGTGGTAGAAGCGGTATTCCCCGATGTCCTCCGGTATGAAAAACAAGACGTAGAAGAACGGCGCCAGCGACGGGCTGCTGGTGCTGTTCGGGTAGAACCACAGCTCCATCGGATAAATCTGTCCGTAGCCGACGAACGGCACGCGCGACGCCGGCTTGCCGAACAGGATGTACGTCCGCCCCATGTCGGTCATCCACCCCGGCGTGTTCGACTGCCGCCCGAAATGCTCGTTGGCGTACTGGATGCGCTGGTAGTGCTCTTCTTTGAACGGATTGCGCGGGGAGCCGCGCAGCGGGTTGCGGACGTCCCAGAACTCCTGGATGAACTTGTCGCGGTCTTCGTCGGTCCCAAGCTTCTGGAATTCCTTCTTCTCTTCGTCGCTGATGATGTAAACGACCTCCTCGTTCAGCCACTTGTCGTATCTCGGCGGCAGCTTCGCCTTCTTTTGCACTGCCGCGGTGAGCTGCGCCGCAAGCGCCAGCGCCGCCAGCCACGCCATGCTGCGAAACACCATCATGCCTCCAGCTTAAAACAAAAACGGGGAGAGCCGAAGCTCTCCCCGTCGGAATCACCCAAGCGGCTAGTCTAGCAGGCTAACGCGCGCGGCTCGGAATCGGCTTCGCGCGTCCTCAACAGTTTACAGAGCCGCGACCGCGAGGGAGCGGACCCGCGAACCCTTTTCCCACAGCCTGCTAGAACTCGAACCGCACCGCCAGGCGGGCGTGGAACGGCACCTGGTACGGATAAACGAAAAGCTGGTTGTCCGGCTTCAGAAAGTCCGGGTTCACCGTGGCGTTGGTCAGTTCAGCGTACTGATCCACGCGAACCACCCGCGTCTGGTTGCCCAGATTGAACAGGTCGGCCACGAACTTCAGGTTCTTCCGCTCGCTCAGCTTCACCGTGTAGTCGGCGTGCAGGTTGAGCGGGAAAGTCCACGGCGTGCGGCCAAACGCGCCGCGGGCCCCGTCTGGAATCTCGCCCGCGTTGCCGTAAGCCGGGTGTGACAGCAGCTTGGTGATCGGCGTCCCCGACTGGATGTTCCACGAGCCGCCCAGGTTCAGGTTCTTCAGGAAGCCCTGGCTGAACTGGTAGTTGCTGAACAGCTTCAGCTCCTGCCGCCGGTCGCTCGGCAGAACGCCCGGGGCGGTTTGACCCGTCAGCAGGCCGTCGGTGTTGGTGAAATCAAACAGCGAGCTGATGTTCGGGTCCTGCTGCCCGTTGTCGTTGCGGAACGAGCCTTCGAAGTTGCCCCACAGCTTCGCCAGCCGGTAGCTGGCGTACATCTGCCAGTTGGCGAAGAAGCGCTTGCTCACGGTTAGCTCCATCGACTGGTAGACGCGGCTGGGGTTGGGGAAGCCGTCCGGAATGCCGTCAGACCCCAGCGGGTTGATCACCGGCGTAAAGCCCGTGCTTTGGTCGCACTTCGGATCGTTGGGGCCCGTCGCAACGCACGGAAACGCGTTGGTGAAAATATCGAGGTGCGCCGAGGGATTCGCCACTACATACTGCTGATTTACGCCGGCGTTGTTTTGCGTAATGTTGATGCCCGAAGTGTCCTCGATGATGCGCCGCATGTGGCGGTACACGAACCGGCCGCTGAACGTCATGCCGTTGTTGAATTCGTGCTCGTAGCCGCCCACCACCTCGTCCTGGAACTCGGCTTTGGTGCCGCCGGCCACCAGCGTCAGGAAGTCCGGCCCGCCCGAAGCGGCCAGCTTGCCGCCCGGAATGAAGTTGGCCGGCGAGAGGTCGATCGTCCCGCTCTGGTCCTTGTACCACATGCCGCGAATGGAGGATTCATAAGAGAAGGCGCGCACCGAGATGTCTGACGGTATCTTCTCGAAGAACCGGCCCCAGTTGGCGAAGAACTTCGACCGCCGGTGGCCGGTCGGGTCGAAGATCACGCCGATGCGCGGCGCCCAGTTGCCGCCAAACACGTAGCGCAACTGCCGCCCTGACATCGCTTGCTGCTCCCAGCGCAGCCCCGGCCGCACCGTCAGCCTCCGGCCGATCGTCCAGCTATCCTGCAGGAACGCCGCGTGGTAGCGGGTCAGCGTGGACGTCACCGGATTGGAATAGTTGCCGCGGTTCACTTGCAGCACGATCGGCGTGGTCGGGTCCTTCGTGTTTTCGTGGGTCCGCACCAACTGCGCCCCGTGCTGCGTTAGCCCCGCCGCTGCCCCGAAAGCCGGCAGGTTCGGAAGCTGGAAATCCGGGCCGGTGTACAGGTTGGAGTCGTTGTAGATCACGTCCTCAAACTGATAGCCATACATGATGGAGTGCCCGCCGAGGAAGTTCCCGGTGTGCGAACTCGATACCGTGAACTGGTGCGACGTGGAGACGGTTGTTTCCAGGAAGCCCAGCCCGTTGCCGGTGGTCTGGCCGCCGGTTTTCTCCTGCACCGGAACGTTATCCACAATCTGGTAACCGTTGAACTTTGGCGTTTCGGTGAAGTTGTTGTAATAGTCGCTGAAGTTGGCCGAAATGATCCAGCTATTGGAGAGCACGCCGTTGTAGCGGCCGCTCCAGGTGCGGGAACCATAGTCCAGGCCGCTGGCGCGCAGGTCGTTGTTCGAGGCGAGCGACGTGTTCCGCGTCAGCCCGATCGGCACCGTGGCGGGATCGCCGAACACCAGGCCTTCGAACTGATGGTTCGGACTCAGGTTGAAGTCGATCTTGCCAGTGTAGTTCAGGGTCCGCGTCGGGATCGTAACCTCGCCGAGCCCGCTGTTCTTGTAAACCGGCGGCGCCGCGCGATAGCTGCGGGAATACTGCGGGTTGAAGCCGCCGTACCAGAACAGCTTGTCCTTCTTGATGTAGCCACCAATGTCGCCGCCGAAGTCGTAGCTGCCATCCCCCAGGATTCTGGTCGTCTGGTTTACGGTCAGCAGGTCCACGTTGGGACGCGTCGCCTCGAACCCTTCCGGCTGGAAGTAGCCGTACAGCGAGCCGTGAAGATCGTTGCTGCCGCTCTTGGTCAGCACGTTCACCACGCCACCCAGCGCCTGCCCGTACTGCGCCTCAAAGCCGCCCGACTTCACCTGCACTTCCTGGATGAAGTCAAAATTCACGCCGTTGCCCAGTGAGCCGAACACCCGGCTGTATGTGCCGAAGCCGCCGAAGCCCGGGTCGGTTACGTTGGTGCCGTTGATGATGTATTCGTTCTCCAGCCCCGAAGCCCCGTTGATGGAAGGATTCGCCGAGCCCGAGCCAACTCCGTCGGAAACGCCCGGCGCCATGAACATCAGCGATGAAATGTTGCGCTCCACCGGGACATTCTTATAGAGGTTCTCGTTCAGCGTTGCGCCCACCGTCGTCGATGCCAGGTCGATCGTCTCGGTGGCTACCGATTGCACTTCCACCGTCGCCGCCACCGCGCCTACAGTTAGGGTCAGATCCACCGTCGTGCGCTGGTTGACGCTCACCGAAACATTGGAAACCTTGGCTGGCGCAAAACCAGATTTATCCACCGAGATGTCGTAGCCCGGCCCAGGGATCAGGTTGGAAAACAGGTAATTTCCGGCGCTGTCGGTGCCGGCCTCACGATCGCCGTTGGGCGAGTGCATCCTCACGTTCACATTCGGCACCACCGCGCCCGTCTGGTCCCGCACCGTGCCGCCGATCGAACCCTTCGTGATGTCCTGCGCATTCAACGGCGCCATCAACAGCACTCCCACCAGCGCTGCCAGCAACCCGCGCAAAGCATTTCTCATAGGTATATCTCCTTGAGGTACTGCTTTTGAGACGAGCAGGGGTAATAGCGGCCTAAAAAAACCGGCTTGTCCATGCTAACCCCCCTCTAATCCGCCTGAAAATCGAAGGTAGTATAGCACACAGCCTCAAGGCTGCCCATAGTTACCATCAAAATTCCGAATGGCCAGTACGAGCATACGTCCTCTACCTCAGACCTGAGTGAGCCCGAAAAATAGAGCAATCCGGCTACCAATTGTTAACAATTGAAAACAAGGGGCCTCCTGCGACAAATTGGCGGACCGGGGCCTAAAAGATATGGTTTTTCATAGATCAGTCTACGCCGCCCCATAGAACCACGCGCCCGTGGTGTAGAACTGACCCGCGCCCGCTCCCTCTTATTTGGTGGTGTGAACCGCCGGCAGCCGTTCGCGCCGCGACAATCGAACGTCAGCGCTGCGAGCATTCATTGGATTTGGAAAATGCTGCTACATTGAGGTCTCGCCCATGAAAGTTCTGCTTTTTTCCGACATCCACCACGACTTGCTCGCTCTCGAGTTGCTGATGTCTGAACCAATCGAGGTACTTATCGGCGTCAACGTTCCCGTAGTCCTTTTTCCTAACCAGCCCAAAGGGAGGGCTGGTCATGATCAGGTCAACAGACTGCCGCTTGCAGCCCTTCAGGTAGTCGAGCGAGTCCGCTGGTAAATGGACCCGTAGCGCGGCGGATTAGAGAAGTTGCCTGAGCCTCCGCAATCGCGCGTGCCCTTTGGCTGCGGCGGCTGAGATAACCTGCCCGCTCGGCTGCGGCTCCGCCCCGGGATTTCGCCTTACACTGCCAGCGCCCGGATCCGTTCCTTGCGCCGCAACTCCGCCTGCTGCGCGTTCGCCCGGATGTTCACCCACGTGTGCACGTGCGGCGCCCCGCGGAAATACCACACCATGCTCGGGCTCTCAAGCTGCCACACGTCCCACACCCCGTCGTTGCCGATGTCCAGGTTCTTGTAGAACGACATCGCCAGCGCCTCCACGCCCCCATTCTTCTGGATGTACCGCATCGCCTCGGCGCTATCCTGCTTGCGGAAGGGCAGCAGCAGATCGGCCAGCACCTGTTTCACCAGCGCCCGCTGGTCGCGTGTCATCTCGGCCACCGGCAGCCCCGCCAGCGGCTCGCCCGGCTTCTTGAGCGCCACCGTGTCGGTCGCTTTCTCCTCCCGCGGATCGCCCAGCAGCGCCATCGCCCGCTGCTTGCCGTTGAGCGCCTGGAACACCTCGTTGGCCCGCTTGGCCTGATACCAGTAAACGTTCTTCGGGTGGTCCGGCTTCTCGTTGAAGCTCTCCGAGGCGTGCCCGTAAAAGATCGGCCCGCCGAACGCCACGCCGTCCACCGAGTCGCCATCGCAGCGGATCGTGCAGTGCCGGCCCGTGAGCACGAACTCGAAAGCGCCCGTCCCCGGCTCGCCGAACAGCGCGATCGAGTAATTCCCGATCCCGCCCGCGTCTTCGTTGATGTGGTAGAAGACCTTGTCCACGAACTCCGGGTTGTGCAGGCCCTTGAAGATCTCGGTGATCATGGCCTGCTGGTCCGCCGTGAAGAACTGTCCGATCTTCTGCGGCGTGATGTGCCAGTTGTTGTCCACCTTCGAGCGCAGCGGGTGGTCGAACGCAAACGCCACCGCGCTTTTCTGTTCCGGCGTCAGGCTCTTGTGGAGCGTCCCTACCAGGGTCTCCGAGCTGCCGCTAAACTTCGGGGCCGCCGCTGACGCCGCCAGCGCCACCGTTCCCACCGCCGCCGTCTTCAGAAACAGCCGCCGGTCTACGCCGCCGTCACAATCCGGGCATCTCATCGTCGTATGCCCTCCTTTCCGGGGCCATTTATCCCACTTCTCCCCGGCCGAGTCAAGGCCGGCCCCTTACTGTTCGGACCTTTTGGACCTTTTTTGCCTTTTGGACGTTTTTGCCTTTCCTAGGCCGGAGCCGGAGACGGTACCTGTTGGCCCGCCTTTGCAGGGGCCATAGAGCGGCGGTATCCTAATCTAATATGGCTGCGAAGTCGCCACAGGTAGATCCCTTCGGCCTCATCCGCCGCTGGAGCGGCGAGCGAGCCGAGAAGGGCTGGTGGCACAGCTTCGAGCTCCCCGATGGCACGCGAATCGAGGGCGTTTGCGATCTCGCCGGCCTCAGGGACCGCATCGCACAGTTCCGGATCCCGAGCAACCTCCACGGCAAGCGCGTCCTAGACATTGGCACCTGGGACGGCTGGTTCGCCTTCGAAATGGAGCGGCGCGGAGCCGAAGTCGTCGCGATCGACCGTTGGGACAACCCTCGCTTTCGCGAGGTACACGCGCGCCTTGGGTCACGGGTCGACTATCGCCAGATCGACATGTACGACCTTGCGCCCGAGCGCCTCGGGCGCTTCGACATCGTCCTTTTCATGGGCGTGCTCTACCACCTGAAACACCCGCTGCTCGCGCTGGAGCGGGTGTGTGCACTGACCACCGATATGGCCGCGGTCGACTCCTTCGTCCTGCGCGAACAGCACCGGCCCGGCCACGGTGTCGAGCGCCGTCCCGTCATGGAGTTTTACGAGACCGACGAGATGGGTGGCCAGACCGACAACTGGGTCGGCCCGAGCCTCGAGTGCCTGCTAGCCCTCTGTCGCGCGGCCGGATTTGCTCGGGTCGAATTGCGGAACGTCATCCAGCACAGCGCCTGCGTCTCCTGCTACCGCCGCTGGCCCGCCCCCGCCGACGGTGCGAAGCAGGGCCCGGAGCTCATCGACGCCCTGCACAACGACAACAACGGCATCAATTTCGATACCTGCCACGACGATTACGTCTCGATCTGGTTCCGGGCCGACGCCCGCAAGCTGACGCTCGACCATGTGCGCCCGCAGGTGAGCGACTACGGCTTGCGACCGCTGCACGTCGCCCCGGTCGGCGATTCCCGCTGGCAAGCCAACTTCAAGCTGCCGCCCGGGCTCACTCCCGGCTGGCACAACGTCACCGTGCGCCTCGGCGACAGCCTTCCTAGTAACCCGAAGCCGATCGCGGTCGATCTTCCCATCTCCGTCGGCACGATCGAGCTGACCGGGCTTTGCGACGGCCAAGCCTGGATTAAGAACCAGCTCGACCTAAGGAAAGGTCGCTCGCTTGCCCTTTGGGTCGCGGGCCTGCCGGAAAACGCCGACCGCAACAATTTACGCGTCTACCTTCCGGGCCGCCGCCTGGACGTCACCTACGTCGAAATCAGGACCGACGGTCGCCCCCGCCAGGTGAACGCAGACCTTCCCCAGGGCATAGCGCCTGGGCCAACGGTAATCGAAGTCGCCATAGGAGGCGCACGCACCCAAACTGCCGACCTGCTGATCCTATAGCCCTCGCTCAAGCGACGATTCGGCGGGGGCTGAGGCCACGCGCGGGCGCACGCCGGCTATCCTCCCCCTCATTGGCCGACGTACACGCCGGTTGCGGAGAATCCGCTTGTGACCAAGGGATTACCGCTCATTTGCGTGCCCACAACGACCCAGCCACTACTGTTATACAGCAGATCCGCTCGGAACCAGGTAGCCTGAGAAGCCAGCCCGGACCAGGTACAGCTTCCCAGGGCGCCACCGTTTAGGCTGCATTGAGCGTATGAGCCAGTAAACGGGTCGACCACTGCAAAAGTCAGGCTGTAGCCGTATACCGCGCTGGCATCAGTCGAGATCCACGCTTCGTAAAGCCACTCGTGCGTGTTGTGGCCGTTCGTACCCAGTCGGCTTATGTCAACCTTGTCCTGCTGTTGGGGTTCAGCACCGGTTCCGTTGGCATTCTGAAAGCAGTAGGTAACACCGCCGATTGTGCAGTTCTCGAGCGTGCCCCAGTAGAACTGCAAGCTGCCGGTGACGACATTATACGCGTACCCATACTCGTTACTCCCGTCCGTGCAGTACTCGTCCGTAAAGTACAACACCTCGTAAAAGGTGGTACCCCCGCTGGCGCGGCCGCTACTGAAATCCAAGTCGCCCTCGACGCCCTTCACGTTGGTGTTAGGGCTGCCCCAAGTGGTCTCCGTGAATTCCGAAGCCGGGGGATAGGGGTAAATCGGCGGATTAGCGGTCCCGGTGCCACTGGAACCGAGCGGCGACCCGTTAGAGTACCAGTACAGGCCGGAACGATTACTGTAAGGACACTTGCCCCGGGTGACGGTCGGGGTTACGGTGTAGCTCGCGCCATATGTGTGGGGCGGCCTGGTCGTGGACGTCCCCGATTGCTCGATCGCCGTACTGCCTGAATAGGCATCGTAGTCCGCCGACTGCCCCGACTGGAAGATCTGAGTCCAGGTCGGTTGCGCGTAGCCATGGGTCGGAGCCACGGCCAGGGTAACCGCGGTCCAGAAAGTGCGTACCAATACTGCACGTCGAAGTCGCGTCATATATCCTCCCTCTTGGTTAGCGTGCTGCACGCAAACCAGCTTGCCATCCACTTGAAGAATGGCCCCGGACGCAGCCGGTGTCTACGGTCGCATGGCCGGTACCGGCGGACCGTACCTCCGGCCTACACCTCGGAAGGAGCCGACTGGGTCGCCACCGCGTCCCACGGTTGCGTCTGTCTTGGGTGCGGCCCGCCGTGCCGCGGGGCCCGTCCCCGCTTTTCCAAAGCAACCAGTTACAAGACAGTAAGGATTAGGTTCGCTTTGAGGGGAAGCTAACTGACTTGGCGGTCGCGAACGTTCCTCTTACCTCGCGGGCCCGCCCGGGGCCGTGCCGACCAGCCCAAGATCGGCTGCAACCCCGACTAGTTCGGTCCGGTTGCTGACGTCGAACACGGCGAACAGCTGGCTAAGGTAGCCTTTTACCGTTCGCGTCGAGACGCCCAGGTGCTGCGCGATCTCCTTGTTGGTCAGTCCCCGATAAACCAGTAGCAAGACCGTGCGGTCGCGAGGAGAGGGGCGCCGAGCATCTTGCGCCGCAGGGCAAGCCGGCTCAACGGAGATGTGGCCGTAGGCACCCGCCTCGAACGCCCGCTTGGCCGCCGCACGGGGCTCGTTGAGGCCGGGCGGTTGGGCACCACTCTGTGCGCACACCAACACCTCCGGAAGGAAATCCGCTATGACGCGGGCCAGCCGCTTCGACTCGGTACAGTTTCGCAGCACCAGGACCTCCGCGTCGCCAAGCGAAGCCTCCGCTCCTGACGGACGTTCGCGCAAGTCCCAAATAAGCACTCGGGGGCGGGCCCCACGCTTCGACATGCTGACACCCATCCGACCCAGGCTCCTGCCACCAAGCTCGGCAAAGGCCCCCCAGAAAAAAATGACGGAAACCCGTCCGGATTTTCCCTCGATTGCGAATAATTCTACTCCTGCGGTGCGGTTCTGTCAACCCTTTAATCCGCCCTTAATCCGCCCTTTAATCCGCCCTTTAATCCAGCCAGCCTTCTGTTATTGAGTCTCCAGGACTTCCACGCTGGTCGAAATCTCCTCCCTTGGAATCAGCGCCGACCAATAGGCTACGATTTCGTGCACGGGCGGCTTGCCCTCGCCGAAGCCGGTGGCGGTGGGCGGGCCGTTGAGGACCAGCGGCACGATCTCGCGGGTGAAGCGCTCCACAGAGTCTCGCTGCTGGCCGCGCACGCCGATGCGGAGTTGCACCTCCGGCGGATCGGGGCAGGGCGGGGCAAGGCCGCCGTGGCAGGCGTTGACACCTAGAAATTCAGTGTGGATCTCGTCGAACTCGAGCCCGAGCTGCGCGAGGCGCGCGCGCACGATCCTGTCGGCCGCCTCCGCTTTTTCCCGCGCCTGTGGCCAACTGTACACCAGCGTCCCGATGGCCTTCCAGCCGGCGGCGTAGGCGATCGAGACCTTGAGGAACGGCGTGCGCCGGCCGCCGCGGATGCCGCTCACCTCCACGCGGTCGGCGCCGGCGTCGCGCAACTCGATGGTCGTGAAATCGGCCACGCAGTCCGGTGTTATGTATTGGTGAGGGTCACCCAGCTCGTAGAGGAGCTGTTCTTTGACCACGTCCGCCGAGACGCGGCCGCCGGTGTGAGGGTGCTTGGTGACCGCGAACGTGCCGTCGGGCCGGGCCTCCACGATCGGGTAGCCGATGTTGGCCATGTCGGGGATGGAGGTCCACTCCACCTGGCAGTTGCCGCCCGTGCATTGCGCCCCGCACTCGATGATGTGGCCGGCGATGGTTCCGGCGGCGAGGCGGTCCCAATCCTGCTCCGTCCATCCGAACTCGTGGACCATCGGGGCCAGCGTGAGCGCGGTGTCGGTGGAGCGGCCGGCGATCACGACCTGGGCGCCCGTGCCGAGCGCCTCCGCCAGCGGGAAGGCGCCGAGGTAGGCGTTGGCGCTGAGCACGCGGTCGCGAATACCCGACAGCGGCTCGTTGGTATCGAGGTCG
>DASQHK010000379.1:0-1661 GCA_035632135.1 Bryobacterales bacterium | reverse complement strand
CTCCCGAAAGGGCTCATCCTCTGGCAACCAGAGATCCCAGTTCCCTGGGAACCAACACGCCTACTCCTAGTCGGCGCTGTCCGCCAACCGCCCACGCGATGAAGCGGATGTTCCACGTGGAACAATGCTTCCCGCCTCACCGGAGACCTCACCCGCCCGGCTTGCGGTCCTCGGCCTCGCGTAGTCTCCCTCGGCTTTTTTCGGACGTGGCCTCTGACTGCCAGTCAGCAGAGTGACCCTCTTACCGTCACTCCGGCAGCCGCCACTCCTCGGTCGGGCTGTCACGGTTCTCGCCCGACGCCCCTCAAGGCCCCCAATCATGCTCTGAATGTTCCGCGTGGAACATGCCGGATTTTGTGGTAAAGTGAGCTGGAACTCGTCAAAACCGGAGCGATTGTGGGCAAGGTCATCGCGATTGCCAACCAAAAAGGTGGCGTGGGCAAAACCACCACCGCCATCAACCTGTCCGCCTCGCTTGCCGCGGCCGAATGCAGCGTTCTCGTCGTAGACAGCGACCCGCAAGGCAACTCCACCAGCGGCCTCGGCTTTCCCCGAGATCCTTCCCGGCAAACCCTTTACCAGGTCCTGATGCGGGAAACCACCATCGGCGCCGTTCGCAGGAAGACCGCCATCGAAGGACTGGATCTCGTCCCCGCCGACCGCAACCTGGTCGGCATCAACATCGAGCTGACGGGGGAGGACGGCCGCGAGCTGCGCCTGCGGGAAGCCTTGGCCGCCGTGCGCGAGGAGTACCGCTTCATTCTGCTCGACTGCCCCCCGGCGCTCGACCTGCTGACCCTGAACGCGCTCGTGGCGGCTGATTCATTGCTAATACCTATCCAGTGCGAGTACTTCGCCCTGGAAGGGGTTTCCGAGCTACTAGATACTATGGATAGGGTCAAAGCCGCCTTCAACCCCCACCTGCGGGTCGAGGGCGTTCTGCTGACCATGTTTGACGACCGCACCAACCTCACCCGGCAGGTCGCCCAGGACCTTCGCGGCTTCTTTGCCAAGGAGGTCTTCGAGACCGTGATCCCCCGCAACATCCGGCTCGCCGAGGCGCCCAGCTACGGCAAGCCCATCCTCCTCTACGACCTGCACTCGAAGGGGGCCGAAGGTTATTTGCGGCTCGCGAAGGAGATTCTGGCGCATGACGAAAACACCAGAGCCATTGGCGCCACCTAGCGCCCCAGGCAGCCCCGCCGCGCCGGAGTCGGCAGCGGCGGCTCCGGCGGCAGCATCGGCAGACGCGCGCACAGCCGGCCACCCCTCCGGCCCGCGCCGGGCGCTCGGGCGAGGCCTCAGCGCGCTGCTGCCCGAGCGTCCCGAGCCCCGGCCCACCGCGGTGGAAACCCCTGTCCCGCCCGGCGCCGAGCAAGTCCGGAAAATTCCCCTCGATCGCAGCGACCCCAACCCCTACCAGCCTCGCCGCGCCTTCGATCCGGAGCGCCTCGAAGAGTTGGCCGCCTCGATCCGCGCCGACGGCCTGGTCCAGCCCGTGATCGTGCGGCCGAGCGGCGGTCGATATATACTAATAGTAGGTGAAAGGCGCTGGCGGGCCGCCCGCCTCGCCGGCCTCGACGAGATCCCCGCCCTGGTCCGCGAGATTTCCCCCGACCGCCTCCTCGAAGTCACCCTCATCGAGAACATCCAGCGCGAGG
>DASQHK010000378.1:0-3696 GCA_035632135.1 Bryobacterales bacterium | reverse complement strand
CTACCGTGAGCTTCACGACCTCCTTGGCCTCGCCACGCTCCGGGCCCGCATGGCAGAGGACGGCGCGGCGGCCGCCCAGGCGACAGCGGCGGGGAGCTTGCACTAGCTGCGTCAAACCGGAATTAACCCCTAATACCCTTTTTCCTTGTCCACCACGTTCAGCAGGGGGACGCCGCTCGTGTAGCGCCGCACGTTCTCAGCGAACAGGGCGATGAGGCGCTTCTGGCGGTCCGGGCTCCAGCCGGAGGTGTGCATCGTCATGATGACGTTGGGGCAATCGTAGATGGGGTGATCCGACGGGGGCGGCTCCTGCGGGAAAACGTCCAGACCGGCCCCGGCGATCCAACCTTCTTTTAGCGCTTTCACCAGCGCCAGGTCGTCGAACAGCTTGCCGCGCGATAGGCATAAGAAGTAGGCAGTCTTTTTCATGGCGCGGAAAACCCGCTCGTTGAAGATCTTGTCGGTGGAGGGCGTGTGCGGGGCGGCGCCCACCAGCACGTCCACCTGCGGGACCATCTCCATCAGCCAGCCGGGGTCGCGCAGTTCGGCCACAAAGTGGGGAGCGCGCATGGCGCGGGAATCGACGGCGAGGATCTTCATGTCGAAGCCGTAGTAGGCGCGGCGGGCGACGGCCAGGCCGATGCCACCCAACCCGACGATGCCCATGGTCCGGCCGCTGATCTCAACGTGGTGGTCGCTCTTCACCGTGCCCATGGGCTCCCACTTGCGCTCGAGAAACTGCGGGACGTACCAGCGGTTGATCCCGCGGGCGAGCGAGATCAGCATGGCCATGGCAGTTTCGGAGATGCCGTGGGCAAACGTGCCGGCGTAGTTGGTCACCAGCACGGGGCTGGCTTTCATCGCCATGGCCATGGCCTCCACGCCGGCCGAGCCGGCCTGCAGCCAGCGGAGCTTCTTGGCGCGGGCGAGGACCTCGGCGTCGACATTGCCGTAGATGACTTCGGCCTCGGCGGCCTTAGCGAGAAACTCGGCGTGATCTTTACACAGGATCAGCTCGACGCCGCGGCCGGCGCCGACGATCTGGCGGATTTCTTCGGGAGTAAACGGGTATTCGGTGACGATGAGCATCCTGGTGATTGTAAACTAACGTCATGCGAATCGGCAGAGTGGTGCTGGCGGCGGTGGCGATTGCGGCGGTGGCGGGCGCGGCCTGGTTTTGGCGGCAGGCGGAGGCGAAGCACCTCGGCTGGCCGGACTTCAGCGTGTTTTGGTGGCAGCCGCCTGCCGCACAGCCTCCGGTGGAGAACGAGGCGCAGCCGCAGGCGAGCGACGTGGTGCGCTTTTTGGGTCTCAGCAAGTACTTGAACGGGGCGCAGGCCGTGGTGACCCACACCATCGACGACTCGACGCGCTACGTGCCGCGGGCCATCGAGGCGATGGACAAGTACGGGATCAAGGCGACGATCTTCGTGAGCACCGGGCGGCGGCCCATTGCTGACCTGTGGCCAGTGCTGCGGCGGGCCGTCGAGAACGGACACGAGATCGGCTCGCACTCGCGCACCCATCCCTGCCTGTGGCCGCCGACGCTCCGCTTCTGCTTCTTCTCTTACAGCGACTGGGAGCTGGCCGGCTCGCGCGACGATATCCTGCGCGAAACCTCGCAGCCCCACGTGTGGGCGTTCGCCTATCCGTGCGGCCTGTGCTCCGGCCATGACTTCATCCAGCGCAAGCTCGAGCGCGCCGGGTACCTCGTGGCGCGCAACTATCCCAACGAGGCCGAGGGCGGCCACATGGTGCCGAACCAGCAGGGCTGGGACACCGACCTGTACAACGCGACTTATACGCAGGTGGTGCAGAAGAAGGGCGGCATCGCGCCGGCCGGCCGGACCGACGTCGCCGAAGTCAACCGGAAGTTTGACGAGGTCTACAAGAACGGCGGCATCTACAATTTTCTTTCACATCCGCAGTGGCTCGACTACGGCCCGGAAGGATTTTACGAGCAGCACCTGAAATATCTGGGAGGCCGGCCGGACGTGTGGTATGTCCCCATGGGACCGCTCTATGCCTATCAGCGCGAGATAGAGCGGACGCGGGTGAAGCGTCTAGGATCGGAGCGCTTCGAAGTAACCGACGACCTGCCCGCGAAGCAGTACCCCGCCAGCGTGACCCTCCAGTTTTCCGCCTCCGGCGATTGGGCCGTCGAGGCCGACGGAAGGCCCCTGCCCGAGCGCGGGCCGGGTCCGACGGATCGCTGGGATGGGGAGTACTATCGTACCGTCGGTAATAGTATCATCCTCACAATCCGGCCACCTGTAACGCTCCAATTTCGCAAAAAGTAGCTGAAAACAGAATCAATTAGCCCAGCATACGACCAATAGCGTATCGACACGATTTGGTTGAAGATGTTACGTTTGTCGATCATGCGGCCGAGGGGCGAGTGCGGAAACTAGTCCCCTGGGAGGAGCCATAAATGCGGAAAGCGGTCTTATTGTGCTCTTTGGGCTTGATCGGACTGTTGGCTGCGCCTCTAGGAGCGCAGGGTCAAGGCCAGAATCGGAGCGAGGACGTTCGCCCGGACGGCAAGGGAGACCGTACCCGCTATGTGCCGCCGCGCGGCGGAAATGTGGGCGCCGCCCCCACCGGCTATGGAATTTCCTACCACGGGGGAGCGGTGCTGGATACCGTGAGCGGCTCGCCCACGAAACTCTACTTCATCTGGTATGGGAATTGGTCGGGGCTCGATTCCACGGCGGCCGGCATTCTGAACAATTTCGCCGCCAATATCGGCGCGTCTCCCTATTTCAATATCAATACGACCTACGCGAACGGCAGCAGCGCCCCAGTGGTGAACCAGGCCGCGTTCGGCGGCAGCGTGACCGACAATTACTCCCTGGGGACATCCCTGAGCGACAGCGACATTCAGACGATCGTCGCCGCGCACGCCGGCCATGATTTGCCCCTCGACACGAACGCCATCTACTTCGTGCTGACGACTCCCGATGTCGGCGAGGTCACCGGTTTCTGCTCGCGGTATTGCGGCTGGCACACCTCCGGCTTCGTCAACGGGGCTGACATTAAGTACTCATTCGTCGGCGATCCTCTGGCTTGCCCTGGGGCGTGCGAGTGGCAGTCGGTCGGCCCGAATGGGAGCGGCGGCGGCGACGGCATGGCAAGCGTCGTGGCCCATGAGTTCGAGGAAGCGGTCAGCGACCCCGACCTCAATGCCTGGTACGACTCGGCGGGCAATGAGAACGCCGACAAATGCGCGTGGACCTTCGGCGCCACGTACAACGCCTCCAACGGCGCGCTCGCCAATATGAAGCTCGGCGCTCTGGACTACCTCATCCAGCAAAACTGGGTCAACGCACCACCGAGCGGGTTCTGCGCCCTGTCGTATGCGTCGGTTCCGCCGCCGCCCGCGCCGAGCACTCCTTCACTCTCGGTGATCTCTACGAGCGAGATCGACCTGAGCTGGACGGAACCGGCGGGGAGCAACCAGACGGGCTTCAACATTCTGCGGTGCCAAGGAACTTGCACGCCGACGGTAACGGTCGCCCAGGTCGGGGCCACCGCCACCGGCTATCACGACACGAGCCTGGCGGCAGCTACCACCTACACGTATATCGTGCAGGCGTACAACTCGGGCGGCAGCGCCAATTCGGGAACCGCCAGCGCTGCCACGCTGACGCCGCCCCCGCCGACTGCGCCGGGCGCCCCGACGCTCACCGTGGTTTC
>DASQHK010000377.1:0-2418 GCA_035632135.1 Bryobacterales bacterium | reverse complement strand
CTGGGCAAACACCTGGTCGAACAGCTCCGCCGCCCGGATCGCTCCGTTCCCCTGCGGTTGCTCTGCCGCGGCTCCGCGCCGTGGTCCGGCGAGCCAGAGATCGAAGTGGTCCACGGCGACATCACCTCGGCCAGCGACGTTAGCCGTGCGATGGAGGGCGCCGGGCAGGTCTATCACCTCGCCGGCGTGGTGACCCGCGATCCGCGCGACAAGAGCGTGTACCGCGTCCACGTGGAAGGCACGCGCAACGTGTGCGAAGCGGCGCTCCAGCACCACCCCGAAAAAATCGTCATGGTTTCTTCCTCCGGCACTATCGCCGTCAGCCGCGAGCCGGCCATTTACGACGAGAGCGCCGGCTACAAGAACGAGGTGGTGGGCGAGTGGCCCTATTACCTGAGCAAGATCTTCGCCGAGAAGCTGGCGTTTTCGTACGTGAAGGAACACGGGCTGCCGATCGTGGTGGTGAATCCCAGCCTGCTGCTCGGGCCGGGCGACGACCGCGGCTCCTCGACCGGAGACATTACGCTTTTCCTGACGGGCCAGATCCTGGCGATTCCCCTCGGCGGCCTCAATTTCGTGGATGTTCGCGACGCGGCCGCGGGGCTGATCGCCGCCATGCAGTCCGGCGCGCCCGGCGAGCGCTACCTATTGGGAGGAACCAACTGCTCGTTCCGCAAGCTGATCGAAGAGGTCTCGAAGATCTCGGGCGTCGGCGCCCCGAAGCTCTCGCTGCCGCTGGATTTTTCGCTGGCCGGCGCGCAGCTCTTGCGCCCGCTTTATCGGGCCTTCGGCAAGAGTTTTCGCCTCGACGACGCGTCGATCAAGATGTCGGCGCTATTTTGGTTTTGCAACTCGGAAAAAGCGCAGGCGCAGCTCGGCTTTGTGACGCGCGACCCGCTGGAGACGCTGCGCGAAACGGTCGCGGACGTGCGGCGCCGGATGACCGCTCCTGACAAGCCGGCAGGGCCATGAAGGCCGCGGTCATCGTCAATCCGCGCTCGGCCGGGGGCAAGACCAGCCGTGCGTGGCCCCGGATCGCCGCCGCCCTGGAGAAACGCCTCGGCCCGGTCGAGGCGCGCTTCACCGAGCGTCCGGGCCACGCCACTTCGCTCGCCCGCGAGCTGCTCGAGCAAGGCTTCGAGCGGGTGATCGCCGCCGGCGGCGACGGCACGATCAACGAGGTGGCCAACGGCTTCCTGCGCGATGATGAGCCGGTCAGCCCGGAGGCCGCGCTGGGCATTCTCCCGCTGGGCACCGGCGGCGACTTCCGGCGCACGCTCGGCATTTCCCGGCGCCTCAGCGAAGCCATCGAGGCGCTCGCCGGTGCCGTCCCGATGCGCATCGACGCCGGCAAGGCGTCCTTTCGCGGCCACGACGGCTCCGACCAAACCCGCTACTTCATCAACCTGCTCAGCTTCGGCATGGGCGGCGATGTCGCCTCGCGCTCGCGCAATATTCTCAGCCCGCTCGGCGGCAGGGCGGCGTTCCTTTACGCCAGCGCCGTATCGCTCGCCCGCTATCACCGCAAGCAGGTGTGTCTCGCGCTCGACGGCGGCCAGCCGCTCTCGCTTTCCATTTACAACATCGCCGTCGGCAACGGGCGCTTTCACGGCGGCGGTATGCAGGCCTGCCCGACCGCGGTTCTCGACGACGGCATCCTGGAAGTGACTGTGATTGACTACATGAGCATTCTGCAAGTGCTGCGCGACTTCCCGATGCTTTACTCCGACAATGTTTACCGCCATCCCAAGGTCCGGCACTTGCGCGCGCGGAAGCTTTTCGCGGAGGCCATCGATGGGGGCCCCGTGCGCATCGAGGTGGACGGCGAGCCGCTCGGCACGCTTCCGCTCGAGATCACAGCGCTGCCGCAGCGCCTGCCGGTGCTCGTTCCCGCCACCAGCCCGCTGCTTGGGCCGCCGCGCTAGAATAGTTTGCCATCATGCTGTCCGTCTTCTGTTCCCCGTCCCGCTACACGCAGGGCAAGAACGCCACCGAATCGCTCGGCCGCGAGATGAAGACGCTGGGGCTCGAAGGCCCGGCGCTGATCGTCGCCGGCAAGAGCGCCGTCCGGCTGCTCTCCCAGACCTGGCGGCGCAGCCTGAGCGAGGCAGGGATCGCCCACCACGTCCACGCCTTCGGCGGCGAGTGCGCAAACTCCGAGATCGAGCGCGTGAAGGATTCGGCCCGCCAGCACCGCGCCCGCGTCATCGTGGGCGCCGGCGGCGGCAAGGTCCTCGATACCGCGCGCGCCGCAGCCGCCGGCCTCAATTTGCCGGGGGTCAACTGTCCGACGGTCGCCTCGAGCGACGCCCCGTGCAGCGCGCTCTCGGTGGTCTATACCGACGAAGGCGTTTTTCTCGAGTACCGCATTTACGGCAAGAATCCCGATCTTGTGCTTGTTGATACCCAGGTGATCGC
>DASQHK010000376.1:0-1641 GCA_035632135.1 Bryobacterales bacterium | reverse complement strand
TTACGCGGCGATTCGTCCGCGCTACGGCACCGGGCCAAAGACCGCGCTCTGCGCCGGATCGGCTGTCTGGGGCTTAGGGTATCTGCTGGCTTCCGTGCCGCCCATCGTGATGCATCTGTTTCCCGCTCGGATCATTGCGATTGGCCTCGCCGTAGGACTGGTAGAGGCTCTAGTCGCAACGCTCGCCGGCGGGTGGGTGTACCGGGAGTCGAGTGGCGTCTAATGCAGCGCGGCAATCCTGACAACCGGGCAAATCCGGGATAAGCGGCGGAGCTCGCTTTCAGGGTAGAGTTTTTTCAGGTGAGGGGTGCGAGCGGACAACTGTCGAAGAAATCGGCGCGAGGCGAACCGGCGCGGAAAGCTCGCTACTGTGAAGTTCGCAACCGCCGCGACTCCTCCTCCACCTCGCGCATGACGCGCAGCGTGTTGCCGCCGAGAATCTTTTCCACATCCTGGTCGGAGAACCCGCGCTCCATGAGCCCGCGCACCAGGTTGGGGATCTTCGAGATGTCCTCCATGCCCGCTGGAAACTGGTCTTCCGAGCCGTCGAAATCCGAGCCCAGGCCCACATGGTCGACGCCCGCCACCTTCACGGCGTGCTCGAAATGATCGAGCAGCCGGCTCAGCGGTACGCGCCCCAGCTTCGCAAGACGCTCGGCGTTCGCTTTTCGCTGCGCCTCGCCGGCCCGGCGCGGGTCCTGCTCGTACTCGCGCTCGAGCGCGTCGGCGCGCGATTTTCGCTCCTTTTCGCTCATGTAGGCCTTGTCGCGGTCGAGCAGGTTCTGATCCAGGTAGTCGTTGTAATAGTTGATGTGAATCACGCCGCCCTTCTTGGCCATAGCGCGCAGCATGTCGTCCGACATGTTCCGCACGTGGTTGGAAAACACCCGGCAGGACGAGTGGGAAGCGATGATCGGCGCGCTCGAAGCTTCCAGCGCATCCCAGAACGTCTTGTCCGAAACGTGCGAGATATCCACCATCATGCCCAGGCGATTCATCTCGTGCACGACCTCGCGTCCAAACGCGGTGAGGCCGTTGTGCACCGGCGGCTGGCCCGAGGAGTCGGCCCACGGCGTGTGCGTGAAATGCGCGAGGGTCATATAGCGGGCGCCCAGATCATAGAACGAACGCAAAACAGCCAGATCCGAGTCGATCACGTGCCCGCCTTCCATCCCGATCAGAATGGCGATTTTGCCCCGCCGTTTCGCAGCGACAATTTCATCGGCAGTCAGCGCGAGTGTCAGGTCGGCCGGGCGCCGCGCGGTCTCCCGCTTGATGGCATCGACTTCATCGAGCGCCCGCTTGACGGACTCCAGCGGAGTCAGCCGCCGGGAATTCGGATTCGACGCGAAAAACATAGCGGCCACATGGCCCAGGCGCATGCGGGGAATGTCGACTTGGCCGTAGTGATGCAGTTCCGCCAGGTTGTAGCCTTCGTTGAGAATCAACTGCGTGGTGTCCGCGTGCAGGTCAATGATGACCGCGTGCCGCAGCACCCGCTCGACCCGCGCCGGATCAACCGCACCGGCCGCGTGGCACGCCGAGGCAACCAACAAGACCAGAGCAAAAAACTGTTTCATGGCCTAAGATCCTATCGATTTCCGGGAGCAGCGGCAACCGGCGCTCGCGGAGTCGCCGAAA
>DASQHK010000375.1:0-4941 GCA_035632135.1 Bryobacterales bacterium | reverse complement strand
CGCTGCCGCAACACGCTCCCCAGGTGATCGTCGAAAAACAGACGCTCGACGTTTTCTCCAACCCCCACTTCCAGCGTCTGCTCGATCAGCATCCCAACGAGGAGTGCGCCGTGGTCGGCGTGGCCACCGATTACTGCGTTCGCTTTGCGGTCGAAGGATTGCTCAACGCTGGAAGGAAAGTCCGCGTGGTAACCGACGCCATCCGCGCCATCGACGCCGCCGCCGGCGAGAAGCTGCTCGCCGCCTGGGCCGCCCGCGGCGCCCAGCTTACGACTTCGCAGTCGCTGTTTGCTTAGCGCGCCCGTCCCCCGCGCGCCGCGACGCCGCCGGAGCGCGGTGCGCCACCGGCACCAGCGCCCGCCGCACGTTCTCCTGCGCCGGCGCCGGCCACGAGTTCATCTGCTCGCTCAGGCACGTCACGAACTCCTCCATCTGCCGCTGCATCGCCGCCATCTTCTCGCGCATGTTCAGGATGATCTCCACCCCCGCCAGGTTCACCCCCAGGTCCCGCGTCAGCGACAGGATCACATCCAGTCGCTCCAGGTCCTTGTCCGTGTAGAGCCGCGTGTTGCCCTCCGTCCGCGACGGCTTCAGCAGCCCCTCCCGCTCATAGAGCCGCAGCGTCTGCGGGTGGATCTCGTACTGCTCGGAGACCACCGAGATCATGTAGGCGGCGCGATTGCGCTTGCGTGGCATGCTCTTATTCGCTCATCTTTGGTCAAACAGTCCCGCCCGCGGATCCTCCGGATTCAGGCGCGCGAATTCCCGCAGGATTTCCTTCGAGCGCTCGTCGTGCAGCCGGGGTACCGCCACTTTCACTTCCACGTACTGGTCGCCGCGCAGGTTCGTTCGCCGGTTCAGCACGCCTTTTTCCCGCAGCCGGAACTTCTTCCCGCTCTCCGTTCCCGGCGGAATCTTCAACAGCGCCTTGCCGTCGATGGTCGGCACTTCCACCTTCGCTCCGAGCGCCGCTTCGGCCACGGTGACCGGCACGGTGATGGAAATATCGTTTCCCGTGCGCTTGAAAAACGGATGCTCCTCCACTCGCGTGGTGATGTAGAGATCGCCCGGCGGCGCACCCTGCGTGCCGGCGTTACCCTTGCCCGCCACCCGCAGCCGCGACCCGTCTTCCGCCCCCGGCGGAATGCGTACCTCCACCGTCTCCTGGTGCGAAAGGCGGCCGTCGCCGTGGCACGTCGGGCAGGCGTTTTGCAGCTTCCCCTTGCCCTGGCAGCGCGGGCAGGTGAGTTGGAAACGCATCGCCCCCGCCACCTGCTGCACTTGCCCCGAGCCGCCGCACTCCGGACACACCACCTGCGTGCCTCCGGCCGTGCCGGCCCCGCTGCACTGCGGGCACGCATCGTAGCGGATGATGTTCAGCCGCGCCTGCGTGCCCTGAATCGCCTCCCAGAAACCGATGTGGACCGTGTATTCGAGATCCCCGCCCGCCTGCGGCCCCGTCTCCCGCGCGCCTCCGCGCCGGAACAGGTGCGAGAACATCTCCGCAAAGCCCCCGCCTGCTTCCCCCGCTCGCGGCTGCGTGCGCCCCTCCGGGCCCCCGCCAAATAAGTCGGAGAAATCGAAGCCGCTGAAATTGAACCCGCCCGGCGGCGACTCCGCGGACGTCCGCCCGCCCGCGCCCGGGTGCAAGCCGGCGTCGGAGTAGAACCCCACCTGGTCGTACATCTCTCGCTTCTTCGGGTCGCTCAGCACCTCATAGGCTTCCTGCACCTGCTTGAAGTGCTCCTCCGCCGACTTGTCTCCCGGGTTCAGGTCCGGGTGATACTTACGCGCCAGCCGCTTGTAAGCCTTGCGGATCTCCTCTTTCGAGGCATTCCGCCGGACCCCCAGCACCTCGTAATAGTCCTGCTTCGTGCTCGTGGGCATGGCCTACTTCTTGCCCGGATCGTTCACGTCCACAAACTCCGCATCCACCACGTTGTCCTTGCCGTCGCCTTTGCTGTCGCCCTTAGGGCCCGCCTCGGGGCCGGGCTTGGGGCCGGCGCCGCCGCCCGGCGCCTGCTGCGACGCCGCGCGATACATGGCCTCCGCCAGCTTGTGGCTCGCCGTGGTCAGCTTGTCCACCGCCGTGTTGATGGTCCCGGCGTCGCCCTGCTGCAGCGCCTTCTTCGCGTTCTCGATGGCTTCTTCGATGTTGTGCGCATCCTCGCTGCTGATCTTCTCGCGGTGCTCCTTCAGCGTCTTCTCGGTGTTGTAGATCATCGCGTCGGCGCGGTTGCGGGCCTCGATCTCGTCGCGCCGCTTGCGGTCATCGGCCGCGTGCGACTCCGCGTCCTTCGCCATCTTCTCCACCTCGTCCTTCGACAGCCCCGACGAGCTGGTGATGGTGATCTTCTGCTCGTTCCCCGTCGCCCGGTCCTTGGCCGATACGTTCAGAATGCCGTTGGCGTCGATGTCGAAAGTCACCTCCACCTGCGGCACCCCGCGCGGCGCCGGCGGGATCCCCACAAGCTGGAATACGCCCAGCAGCCGGTTGTCGCCCGCCATGGCGCGCTCGCCCTGGTGCACCTTGATGTCCACCGCGTTCTGGTTGTCCGATGCGGTCGAGAAAGTCTCGCTCTTGCGCGTCGGGATGGTCGTGTTGCGCTCGATCAGCCGCGTAAACACCCCGCCAAGCGTCTCGATGCCGAGCGAAAGCGGCGTCACGTCCAGCAGCAGCACGTCCTTCACTTCCCCGCCCAGCACTCCCGCCTGCACCGCCGCGCCCACCGCCACCACTTCATCCGGGTTCACGCCCTTGTGCGGCTCCTTGCCGAACAGGTTGCGCACGATCTCCTGCACGCGCGGAATGCGCGTCGAGCCGCCCACCAGCACCACTTCGTCGATCTTGTCCGGAGTCACCCCCGCGTCTGCCAGCGCCTGCTTCACCGGTCCCACGCTGCGCTGCAAAATGTGCTCCACCATCTGCTCGAAGTGAGCCCGCGTCAGCTTCATTTGCAGGTGCTTCGGCCCGCTCGCATCGGCCGTGATGAACGGCAGGTTGATGTCAGTCTCGAGCAGCGTCGAGAGGTCCATCTTCGCCTTCTCCGCCGCTTCCTTCAGCCGCTGCAGCGCCATCTTGTCCTTCGAAAGATCGATCCCCGTTTCCTTGCGGAACTCCGAGATGATCCACTGCATCACCTCGTGGTCGATGTTGTCGCCGCCCAGGTGCGTGTCGCCGTTGGTCGACTTCACTTCCACCACGCCCTCGCCCACTTCCAGAATCGAAATGTCGAACGTGCCGCCGCCGAAATCGTAAACGGCGATCGTCTCGTCTTTCTTCTTGTCGAGGCCGTAAGCCAGCGCCGCCGCCGTCGGCTCGTTGATGATGCGCTTCACCTCCAGCCCCGCGATCTTGCCCGCGTCTTTGGTGGCCTGCCGCTGCGAGTCGTTAAAATAGGCCGGAACCGTGATCACCGCCTCCGTGATCTTCTCGCCCGTGTACGCCTCGGCCGCCTCCTTCAGCTTCGTCAGGATCATCGCCGAGATCTCCGGCGGCGTGTACTGCTTGTCCATCACCTGCACCTTCACCGGGTTGCTGCCGGGCACGATCCGATAGGGCACCATCTTCATTTCCTCACTGACTTCCTCGTAGCGCCGGCCCATAAAACGCTTGATCGAGAAAATCGTGTTCTCAGGATTGGTGATCGCCTGCCGCTTCGCGACCTGTCCCACCAGGCGTTCTCCACCCTTCGTCAGCGCGACCACCGACGGGGTCGTCCGCTGCCCTTCCTGGTTAGCAATGACCGTCGGCTGACCCCCCTCCATAACCGCCACGACCGAATTGGTCGTCCCCAAATCAATACCAATGATCTTGCCCATAGAAAACTCCTCCTGTTTGCTTGGAATACCGCTCAGCTTGACAAACCATTAGCCAAAAACCATTATTAAACTTTAGTGGCTCATTGTCAAGTTCTGTTGCAGTCCCCACTCCACTGGACTGCTTCGAACCCCCACCCAACCTCTGTGTGGTTTCTTACACTTCGCGGATGACTTTCAGCAGCGCCGTGAGCGACGTCTCGGTAGAGTAAGCCTTCCCCTTCGGGCTTCTCCAGTGGGTTTCGAGCGTAAAGGTCCCCTGGTAGCCATCCTTGAGCAGCGCCCGCAATTGCCCCAGGTTGTCCATTTCCCCCTCGCCCACCGCGCACCACTCCGCCTTCCCGCCCGGCCGGTGGCGATAGTCGCGCAAGTGGACGTGGATGATCCGCGCCGGGTCCAGCCGCCGGTACCCATCCGGAAAGGCCTGCTCGCCCGAGGCCCCCGCGTTGTTGGGGTCCCAGTTCAGTCCCAGCGTGTGGTCCGGAACCGCCTTGAGCAGCTCGGCCGACTCCGCGCCGGTCGCCACGTAGCTGCCGCCCACGTTTTCGAGCGCCAGCCGGAAGTTCTGCGCCTTGGCCCTTCGCGCCGCCTCGCGCACCAGCTCGTAGATCCGCGGGTAGGCGCTTTTCTCGCTCTGCTCCCCTTTTTCCCGCGTGAACGCGAAGACGCGGATTTTCTTCGTCCGGAAAATCTTCGCCCGCTCCATCGCCGCGTCCAGCAGCTTCCACTGCTCCTCGAGCGTCCGCCGCCCCTCGGCGGTGTCGGCCGGCAGCGGGATCTTGAAAAAGGCCGTGTCCAGCACCGATACCTGGACGCCGTATTCCTGGAACACCGCCTGCGCCTCGCGCACCTTCTCCGGCGGCTGCGAGGTGTTGTACTTGCCCCCCATCGACCGTACCTCGGCGTAAGACAATCCGAACTTGCGCAGAAAGCGCGTTGCCGTCAGCACGTCTTCGTCGATCTCGTCGGTGGTGACCCCCAGCCGGATTTGCGCCAGCGTGGCGGCCGGAAGATGGCGGCCCAGCGACGCCATCGCGGAAGCGGCCAGAATCTCTCGGCGTGTGTAAGTCATGCAGTCCCCCACAGGTCTTGGATATCTCTGGTAGGCGCGGCAGGACTCGA
>DASQHK010000374.1:0-2324 GCA_035632135.1 Bryobacterales bacterium | reverse complement strand
CCGGAGAGGTGCTCGGGTTGCGCACTTCATACCAGCGCACGGCCACGCTTTTGCCCGAGGTGATCGAGTGGGTCGCGACCAGCGCTTCATGGTCGCCGAAGTTGCGATAAGCCAGGCGATACATGGGGCGGTCGCCGAGCGAATCGAGCTGCTGCGAGGTGCCGGATTGCGGGATGCAGGTTCCGCCGCCATTGCAGGCCTGGCTGTAGGCGGCTACCGGGATGTTGGTGGGGCCGGTGAACGTGGAGTTGTTCGGGTTCACGAAATCGGCATGAAGCTTCCAGAGGTTCAACGAATTGGAGGCGATGCCGAGGAAATAATCAGGGGCGCCGGCGGGCGGAGGCGTGTTGCCGTCGAGATCAGAGGGCAAGATCGCGCCTAAGCTCGAGTTCAGCGTGAAGCAGTGTATGGTCGCGGGGCCGCCCGAGAGCATCTGGTTGCGGTCCACAGCGCAGGCTTCCGCGCCCAAAAACGTATTGCCCTGGAACTGATTGAACGAGAGATAGTAGGCATCGGGCCAGATGCCCCACTTGGGGTAGTCGTTCAGATTGGTGAAGGAGAAGGCGTAGCGGTTGTACGAGCCGGTGGCGTCGATGCCGGTCGAGACCGCGATGCACTGGTAGTAGGGCGGGCCGCCGCTGACGGCAAGCTGCGAAAAGAACCAGCGGCCGGCGGCGCGGTCGAATTTGACCATGATGTCGCCGTCGTTGTTCGATTCGCAGGGGCCGCCGAAACCGCTCCAGAGCGTGTTGCCGGTGATGGGCCCGAGAATGGGATTGCCGCTCTTATCGAAGATGGCGAACGAAGTGTTCACCCACTGAACGTACTGCGTGACGCCGGCAGCGCCGTTGGTGTCGGGCGGCGCGGTGACATCGGAGTAGGCGCCCTGAGGGCCGGTGAAACCGTTGCCGACGCCCGCGAAATTCAAGCCGGCGGTGGTCGAAACGAGCGGGGCGGCGGCTGACTGCAGGGCTGTATCCTGCTGCGGGGCGCCCGAGGGCTGGCGCGGGACCAGACGCAGCGGCCTGAGCTCGTGAGGCGGGCCGGGAGGCTCGGGCACGGGCGGAATTTCCTTGAGCGGGGGCGAGACGTCGTGCTTCTCCGCGTGCTTCACGTCCGCGTGGGGGTTCTCAGCGGAGGCTACAAATCCTGAGACCAGCAGGCAGAGTGACAGGCTCGCGCTGGCGGAGAATGCCTGACGCATGGGCCTTCCTTTCGCGGGAAAACAAAATTAGCGTAGCATGTTTCCCCGCCGGCTTTAAGTAAAGCTTTGGATAGCGGTACTAGACGCCGTAAGTACTCAGGAAATAGCTTTAGGGAACACCCTATATAAGTGGGTTCAATCCGAGTAGAGGAACCGGGGATAGCGGGTTACCGGCAGTATCGAGCGCTTGACGGCCACGGCGTAGGCCTGTTCTCCGCGCCGCGAGGTGTTGTAGCCGTTTGCCTCGAGGAAATTCCACATAGGCAGATTCATAGCCAGTTCGGCGATCGGCTCGGTGACGAGCGTTTCGATGGCGAAGCCGGCGGCTTCGAGCGCGTATTCGAGCTCGAACGCCGTGTACTCGCGCACATGCGGAACTTCGGGTTCAGCGCCGGGGCGCGGCCGCGTGTATTGGGAATGGATCTGCGGGTTGTCGTAGCTGTGCAGCGCGCGCGCAACGCTGGTGAGGCTGCCGGCGTTCGGCGTGGTGATGACGAGCCGGCCTCCCTCTTCGAGCACGCGGCGGCACTCGAGGAGCAGGTGCATGGGATCGTAGATCATGTGCTCGATCAGCTCGCAGGCGAGCACAGTCTCGAAGAAACCATCGTCGTAAGGGAAGCGGTCGCGCTCGGCGTCGAATAGGTCGACCTCGACTTCGAAGACTCGGCCATGAACGCTGGCGGTCTTGCGCTCGCGAATGCCGGCAGCGCCCTGGTGCGCGCCGCGTACTTCGCGGTAGCCGCGAAAGGGAGCCAAGAACGGCGTGATCTGCAAATAGCAGCCGAGCTCGAGAATGCGGCCCGAAGTTCGCGCAGGCGGCACGAGCTCGAGCGTGCGGGCGAGGCGCGGAAGATGTTTCTCGACATACGCACGGGCGTTCTGGTCGGCGTGGTCGAGGCCGTGGAGCTGCTGCTCGGCCGCGGTGAATTCCGCGGAACGCTCCGGCAGCGGCATTGGATTCGCACGCGCGGCGGCAGCCTCGTAGCGGCGGCTGAGGTAAGCATTCATGCGCCGGAGCGCGGCGCGCAGGGCCCGCAGGTGGAAGGGCAGCGATGATCTCTCGCGATTCAATGCGCCGATATTACCAGTTGCGCGGCGTTGCTGGCCGCTCCCGCGATGC
>DASQHK010000373.1:0-3492 GCA_035632135.1 Bryobacterales bacterium | reverse complement strand
CGGTCAGAACGGGTCCGCCAGCCGCACCGGCCGGCCGGTGGCCGAGCTTTCGTAGACCGCGCTGGCGATTTCCACGGCGCGGAAGCCGGCGAAGCCGTCCGCCAGGTTCACGGCAGTGGCCGGCGCTCCTTCCGCCAGGCGAATGAAGTCCTGCAACTCCTCCTGAAACGCGAGGCCGGTCGTGGTCTCCCAGCCGCGAAGCTTCTCGCGCAGAATGATCTCGGGATAGAAATGAAATTCGCGCCGCCGCGCGCCGCCCGGCTTGTCCATGGTGATCGCCATGGCGAACATCGGAGCGTAGTAGGCCCGCGCCATGCCGCGATCGCCGTAAGCTTCGACGTAAAAGCGGTAGCCCTTCCACTCGGTCCAAGTGGCGTGCAGCGTGGCCACCTTGCCCGCGGGGCTGCGCAGCAGGGCAAAGCCGTTGTCTTCGGAGCGATCGAGCTTCCAGACGTTGCCGGTGGCCACGCCGTAGACCTCGGCCACCTCGCCCAGGAGGCAGCGCGCGAGATCGATCACGTGGATGCCGACGTCCATCAGCGCGCCGCCGCCCACGGCATCTTTGCTGTACATCCAGGGCGCTTGGAACTCGCTCAGGCCGGTGTGGCCGGCGAAGGCGCGCACGTGGTCGAGGGTTCCGATGCGGCCGCCGGCGAGAGTCTGCCGGAGGAACTTCACCGCCGGAAAGTAACGATGATTGAAGCCGGTGGTGAGGACCTTGTTGGTCCGGCGCGCGGTCTCGACCATGCGCCGGCAGGCGTCGAGGGAATTGGAGAGCGGCTTCTCGCATAGCACGTGCTTGTCGGCCTGAAGCGCCGCGACGACGATCTCCTCGTGCAAGGCGGGCGGCGTCGAGACCGCCACGGCGTCGACGTTTTCACTCTCTAGTAATTGCTGATACTTTGAGAAGCAGGCAGCACCGGCGGGCACGGCGGCGCGCGCACGCGCCTCATCCACGTCGGCCACCGCCGCCAGCTTGCAGCCGGGCGTGGCCTGGAGCGCCCGCGCGCGCACGCGCCCGATGCCGCCGGCCCCGATCAATCCGAAGTTCATGAGTCTCCCAGTGTATGATGAAACGTTTTGACCGCCAAACGGGAGGACTTTTGGGCGCTGGCGCTCGGGCTGGCGGCCGTTGCATCGAAGCCGCTGCGGGCGCGAAGAAGGTTCGCCGCGCCGCCCGCTCGCGATCTCCAGCCCGGCATCTCGGTGGTCATTCCCTCGCGCGAAGGACGTCATCTGCTCGAAGCCATGCTCGGGGGCGTGGAGGCCGATCTGGCGGCATCGGGTCTCGACGGCGAGATCATCGTTGTCGACAACGGCTCGCGCGATGGCACGACCGAATTCCTGCGCCAATCGCACCCGCGCGTGCGCGTCGAGGAGCACGCCGAGCCGCTCGCCTTTGCCCGCGCCGCCAATCGCGGCGCATCTCTGGCGCGCTATCGCCGCCTCTGCCTGCTCAACAACGACATGGAGGTCTCGCCCGGCTTCTTCGCCGCACTCGACCGCGCGTTCGCCGAGGATCCGGCGTTGTTCTGCGCTTCGGCGCAGATCTTCTTTCCTGCCGGGGCGCGCCGTGAAGAGACTGGCAAAACGGCGCTTCGTCGCGCCGAGTTCCTCACGCCGGACGACTACCCCGTCTTCTGCGACGAGCCGCTGGAGGGCGAAGACTCGAGCCCGGTGCTTTACGGGAGCGGCGGCTGCTCGCTTTACGACCTCGAAAAGTTCCATGCGCTGGGAGGCTTCGACGAGTTCTACCAGCCTGCCTACGTGGAAGACCTGGACCTCGGCTATCGCGCCTGGCTGCGCGGCTGGCCGTCGGTCTACGTGGCCCGCGCACGCGTGCTGCACCGCCATCGTGCGACCTCTTCGCGCTATTACAGCGATGCCGATCTCGCCCGCCTGCTCGAAATCAACTTCGCCCGCTTCCTGCTGCGCGCGGTGCAATCGCCGGCGGTGTTTCGCCGCTATTACCCGCACACGCTGGCCCGCCTGCGCCGCTGCCGGCCTGGTGACTTGCCGCTGCTTACCGTTGCCCGCCTCGTCTTTGCCGCCGCCCAGCGTGAGCCGGTTGTGGGCCACCTGAGCGAGCCCGAGATCCTCGCCCTTACGGGCGGCGGAGTCCGTGTGTTTCCCGGACGCGGCGCGACGCGGGAGCGCCGGGTGCTCGTCTCGGCTGGGTCCTGCCGAACCATCATGTCGGCCGGCTCCCGCCGGCCGTGCGATTCGCAGCTCACCGAACTCGCCTCCGGCGCGGCGATCCACTATCTGGCTTACTGCCGTCCTCGCAGCCTGCCGGAGCCCGGCCTGCTCGATCTGGCGCGCGCCGTGATCCTCGTGGATGGCCCAGCAGGCGAGGTGGCCTACCGGGCTGCACAGAAAGAGGCGCAACGGCGATATTCTATTGAGGAGAGCGTTGTGATCGAGAAAGGCGGGGAATGAACTCTGGTTTGCTGGTCATGAAGTTCGGCGGGACGAGCGTCGGCAGCGCGGAGCGAATCGCTGCCGCGGCGGACCTGATCGCCGGCGCCAGGAAGGAACGGCCCGTGGTGGCCGTCGTTTCGGCGATGGCGAAGGTCACCGACGCGCTGCTCGACGCCATGCGCCGCGCCGAAGCGGGCGATCTGGCCGGCATGGAATCCAACATCCGCGAGCTCGAGCGCCGCCACCTGGAAGTCTGCCAGGCGCTGTTCTCCCCCTCGCAGCAGCAGCCCATCGTGGGCGGCATCCACTCGCTGTTGAAGGAGTTCGACCGCATCTGCCAGGGCATGCTGATGCTGAGCGTGAAGCCGCCGCGCTCGGTGGATGAAGCCGTGGCCACCGGCGAGAAGCTCTCGGCGCTCATCATGGCGGCGCTGCTCGAATCGCGCGGCGTGCCCGCGGTGTCGATCGACGCGTCGCAAGTCATCGTCACCGACGCCACGTTCGGCAACGCCTCGCCCATCATGGACAAGACCCGCCAGCGCGCCGGCGAGGTGCTTGCGCCGCAGATCCGCTCGGGCGTCGTGCCGGTGGTGACGGGCTTCAACGGCGCGACCACCGACGGCCGCCCCACCACGCTTGGCCGCGGCGGCTCGGATTTTTCCGCCTCCATTCTCGCTGCGGTGCTCGACGCCGGGGAGCTGTGGATCTGGACCGACGTGGACGGCATCATGACGGCCGACCCCAGCGTGGTGGCCGACGCCGCCGTGCTCGACGAGGTCAGCTACAACGAGGCGGCCGAGCTTGCCTACAACGGGGCCAAGGTGCTGCACCCGCGCACGCTCGCGCCGCTGGTGGAGAAGCAGATTCCGGTGTGGAGCAAGAACAGCTTTCGCCCGGAGGCGCCCGGCACGCGCATCGTGCCGCGCATCCGCGACGCCTCGGGCGTGCGCGCCATCACTTCCCTGCCCCGCGTGGCGCTGATCACCATCGAGGCGGTGAACGCCTCGATGCAGGGGGCGCAGTTGATGGCGCGGGCGCTCGACGCCCTGGCGCGGGTCAACGTGGAGGTGC
>DASQHK010000372.1:0-31423 GCA_035632135.1 Bryobacterales bacterium | reverse complement strand
GAGAGCAGGAAGCGGAGCGCGCCTTCGCCCGCCCAGGAGCTGCCCGTTTCCCAGGAATGCTGGCGAATCATCAGCCAGGCCACCTTCTTGCCGGCCGCGGGGACCGCGGGATTGGTCACGGTGAGCAGCAGCATGTCGCGGCCCTTGACTGTCTTACCAATCACTTCTCGTTGCAGGCTCGGATTGTTCCGGAAGGCGTCCAGCAGGCGGGCCAGGTCCTGGTTCGTGTAGGGCGGGACATGGGCGATCCACATGCGGCCGGACGCCGGCGTGAACCGAAGGCGCAGGCGGGCGGGCTTTTCCTCCCACTCGATGCTCTCAAAGTGCTTCCACACTTTGCCGTCGTAGCTGTAGACCGGGTGGGTGTCCTTGGTGACGGAGAGAGCGCCGGGATGGTAGTTGTATTCGCCGGCCAGATCGACCAGGTCGATGGTGATTTCGCGGCCGGCGGCATTGTCGAGGCGGAAGAAATACCAGTTGGCTTGGCGGTTGCGATGGTCCTGGTCGGACTCACCTTGAACGGCGCAGCGGAAATGGCTTTCCGAGAGCCGCTTGATCTTGCCGAGGCTGCCGCCTTCAAAGTTGGTATGGATGGAAGCGGCGAGAAGCAAGAGAGCGATCATGACTGGGGGCTCACACGAGTATAATAGGCGCGATGCCGCGGTTCGCCAACACCCTCTGGCCGGCGCTGCTGAGTGTTTCGGCTCTGGCCGCTGCCGAGTCCCACACGCTGGTGGCCCCGGAGTGGATCGAGAAGAACCGCCGGGACCCGCACCTGGTCCTTCTGGATGCGCGGCCGGAGGCGGAGTACTTAGAGGGCCACGTTCCTGGGGCGCTGGTGATCAACGCCTACGACAACCTGGTCGATACGACGCCGCAGGGCGAGCGGGCGTTTCAAGCGTGGCTGACGGAGACACTGGGCAAAGCCGGGCTGGGCCCCAAGGACGTGATCGTGGTTTACGACAACAAGCTCGGCATGCGGGCGGCGCGGGCCTACTGGATGCTGTGCTATGCGGGCCAGCCGACGGTCTTCCTGCTCGAAGGCGGCATGGAGGCGTGGCGGCGGAAGAACCGGCCGGTGGAGACAGCGGCGGCCGCCCCGCGCGCAGCTACGCGCTATCACCTGCGGCCGGAGAAGCAATACATAGCCACCGAGCGCCAGGTCGCGGCGTCGCTCAAAGACGGCCGCACGATTATCCTCGACGTGCGGACCCACGCCGAATACGAGGGCCAGGGCGGCGTGGCCGACTGCGCGCGGCAAGGGCGGATTCCGGGCGCGGTGTGGATCGAGTGGACGGAGTGGCTCAGCCCCGACGGGACCACGTTTGCGGGGTTTGAAAAGCTCGGGACGCTGCTGATCGGCAAGGGCATCCTGCCGAACAAGCAGATCATCGTTTACTGCCATCGCGGGGCGCGGGCGGCGATGGTGTGGGCGGTACTCGACGACCTGGGCTACCCCAAGGTGAGAAACTACATCGGGTCGTGGCACGAGTGGGCGGGACGGCCCGAGTTGCCGGCGGAAAAGCAGTAGAGGCTCTGGTAAGACATTCTTAAGTCTTAGCTCCAGCGCCGATCGACCGAAACTGCGTGACCAGACTCCGCGCCCCCTGTCCGATCAGCTCAACTTCACTGGCCGTTTCAAAAAAAGTCACGCCCCGAGCGAACCACCTCGCAGCCGCGGCGGCGTCGGGAACATACATGCCGATGACTTTGTTGTGCCGGCGCGCGGATTCGATGACCTGCTCGACCGCCGCGACCACATCCGGGTGCTGGAAATTTCCCGGATTTCTAAAACTAGCCGAGAGGTCGTACATGCCCAGGAAAACCACGTCCACGTGGGGGCTGGAGAGAATGGCGTCAATGTTTTCCACTCCCAGGCGAGTCTCTACGTGCGCCAGCACGACCGTTTCCCGATTCGATTCCTCAATGAAGCGTTTCCCATCCACATCGAGGCTGTAGTCGCAGTTGCCGTATCCCGGGGCGGCCGCCCGAATCCCGATGGGGTGGAACTTCACGTACGAGACCAGCCGATCGATTTGCTCCCTGGTCTCCGACCAGGGCAACTGGATCCCGATCACGCCGGATTCCAGCAACTTGGCCACGTGAGTGCGGCTGCACTCGGGGACCTTGGCAACCACGGGAAGACCCTGGGAGCGGCAGCAGAGCACGAAATCGGCCAGCCGGCCCTCGTCGAAGAACCCATGTTCGTACTCGATGTAGATGAAATCGCACCCGCTCTGCTTCCAGAGTCTCGCCAGCCACGCTTGCGTGACGTGCTGGGTCGTCAGTCCCACCAGCGGCGATGGCTGGCGCAGCATTGCCTTCAGGGATGTCATTTGGAAGGGCGCCTCCTCATGGATATGGTCGCTGCACGGTTGTCTATTTCTCGCGCAGGTGGGACCAGTATAGTGGGTCCCTGTAGCCGGCTGCTATGGCTCCAGGGAAAAAGGCGGGAGGGAGGAAATGCGCCGAGGTCGTTTCCACGGTGGGCGAGGCGCTTTGTGACAAGGCCGCTTAACTCGGTTCGGGCGCTGCCGGCAGATCGCTCAGGATTCAGTGCGCCCAGCGGGGAGGCGGATCAGCTTCGGCGGCTTGCTGGCCGATCCCCGCCAACTCGCAGATCTGCTCGACCATGGCCTGCGTGTCGGCGGTCTTGGGCAGGTAGTCCAAGGCGCCCGAGGCGCGGGCATCCTGGCTCAGGCCGGCGTAGGGATGGCCGGAATAGACAACGACCTTTACCTTCGACAATTGCGCCTCGTCGTGAACCAGGCGGCAAAGCTCCAGGCCGTCCAGCTCGGGCAGAATGAAATCGGAAACGACGAGGTCCACGGGTGTCTCGCGAAGCAGATCGAATGCCTTCCTGCCGTTGTCGGCCTGCTGGGTTGGAAAGCCCGCTTCGACGAAGGCTTCGTGCAAGAGGGCGTTGTAGTCGGGGTCATCCTCCACCACCAGGATCGAGAAGACCGGGCGCCCGCGCCCCTGTTTCGGCCCTCGCGGTCTGGGCGACGGCGCTCCGAACGCCCATTCCAGGTAGAGGCGAAACTGCTCTCGCACCGATGTCACAATTTTCCGGACCTGCGTTTGCTCTGTGGGCGCCAGCGGGGCCGCCGCCAGCCGCTCGTCTTCGCGAAGGTCTTCGAGCGCGGCCGAGCAGGACCGGCACAAGGTCAAGTGCGCGGCGAAGGTCTTTCGCTGCTCCTGCGACAACATTCCGGCCAGGAACGGGCCAAGTTGGGCTGCCTGTTCACATTCAGTTCGGCGTTCCGGCATCGTTTTTTCCTCTCGCTGTCATCCGCAGCCAGGTGAGCGCGGACTGACCTTTCGGCAGCTCGTCCACCAGGTCGGCGGCACGCTCGAAGGTTCTGCGGACAATGATTCGGGTCAGCTCGGGGTTGCTGGTGCGGCGCAACCACGTCGTAGCCAGGCTCTCCGCGTAGCGGTCATAGAGCTGCATCAGCTTCGAGAGGCGCTCCATTTGGGAGGTAATCGGCGCGGCCGCTGCTGCGCATTAGAACCGCCCCGGCGCGCAACGCGGAGGTGCTATCCCCCCACCCCAAACGGCCTATGCCACGAGCGCCGCATTTGCTCTTGCCCTGCCAAATCCAGTAAAGTGGCTGCGCATGATTACTGCGGCGCAGCAGGCAGCAGGCGGGCATGCGGAGAGGGTTAATTGGTGGCTGCTGGCGCTGCTGGTGGCCTCCTGCTGCATCAACTACATCGATCGCGGCAATCTTTCCATCGCCGCGCCGCAGTTGGCCCAGGAACTCTCGCTGGGGCCGAAGCAGCTCGGGCTGCTGCTCTCTGCTTTCTTCTGGACCTACGCCGCCTTCCAGCTTGTCTCTGGTTTTCTGGTCGATCACTTCGACGTCTATCGTGTTTTCGGCGCCGGGTTCTTTTTGTGGTCGGTGGCTACCGCGCTGACCGGCTTCATCGGCAGCTTCGGGGCGCTTTTCGCGCTACGGCTGCTGCTGGGCGTGGGCGAGTCGATTGCCTACCCGGCGTATTCGAGAATGCTCGCCTCCGATTTTCCCGAGCGCAATCGCGGCATCGCCAACGCCCTGATCGACGCCGGCTCGAAAACCGGCCCGGCCCTGGGCACGCTCATCGGCGGCCTGGTAATCGCGCGGTGGGGTTGGCGCGCCTTATTTTTCGCTCTTGGATTTGGCGCCTTTCTCTTTCTGCCGCCGTGGTTCCTTTCGATTCCGCGCTACCAGACCCGCTTCGCCGTGGCCCAACGTCAGGATGGCGGTCCCGGATTCCTGGAAATCGTGCGCGTGCGTGCGGCCTGGGGCACCTTCATCGGCCTGTTCGCCGGCAACTACGTCTGGTATTTCCTGCTGACCTGGCTGCCCTCCTACCTCGTGATGGAGCGGCACTACTCGATCCGCGCCATGGCCATCTACGGCTCGCTGCCGTTCTGGGGCATCGCCGTCTCCTCGATTTTTGGCGGCTGGCTGTCGGACCGGCTCATCGCGCGCGGCGGCACGCCGACCCGCGTGCGCAAGAGTTTCGCCGTCTCCGGGCTGCTGCTGTGCACGCTGCTGCTCCCGGCGGCCATGGTGCCCGACATGCAGCTTTCGATGGCCCTGCTGATCGTGGCCTGCCTGTCCTTCGGGCTGTTCACATCCAACCTGTGGGCCATCACGCAGACGCTGGCCGGACCGCAGGCGGCGGGCAAGTGGACCGGCATCCAGAACGGCATCGGCAACCTCGCCGGCATTGCGGCGCCATTTCTTACCGGCGTGATCGTCTCCCGAACCGGCTCCTTCCTGCTGGCGTTCGTGGCGGTGTTCTTTATATTGCTGCTAGGCGCCCTCGCTTACCTGGTGCTGGTGGGCAAGGTGGAGCAGGTGGCCTGGCGGCCGCGGGCTGCGGCGCAGCCGGCGAGCTAACTCCGCAGCCACAGCCGCACCAGGTGGCGGCGCCGCTCCGGCTCTGGATAGTCCTGATAGGCAGTGCGGCTGTGCAGGATGAAGGTGTTATTGACGAACTGCATGTCGCCGCGTTCCATGTCGAAGGTCACCGGCAGCTCCTCCCGCTGCGCCACGCAGTCCAGAAACTCGAGCGGCGCGGTGTCGGCGGCGGTGAGCGGCACGCCGGTCAGTTCCGGCGCCTTGCGGATGTAGAACGGAAAGTGGCGGATCTGCAGCGCGCCGTCGTAAGCGAAAATCGGGGCCAGCAGGGTGGGCGACTCACCGGGCGCGAGTTCGGCGCGGCGGTCAAAGTAGTAGCCCGCGTAAAGCCGCTCGAGGTAATCCGGCCGTTCCTCGAGGATCACGTTGTGCAACGTCTGCGCGCTGACAATGGCCGTCGAGCCGCCGGATTTCGCCGTCTGCAACGCCAGCAGGCAGACGATATCGGGCGTGTTGCCGCGGAACGCCGGCGCCGAGTCGGTGTGGAAATTCAGCCCGGAAGTGGTCTTCGAAAATCGCACGCCCACCGCGCCGTAATCCCGGGAAATATTCTGGCCTTCGTCGCGCACCGAGTAGAGCCGGTCGCCCTTCACATTTTGCGGAAGCGTGGCGCCGAAGAACGAGCCGATGCCCCAGTAGATGAGGCTGGCCTCTTCGTCGGTGTAGCGCTCGATCGGCAGGCCTTTGACGACCCCAAACCCGCGGCCGCGCAGCACGTCCTCGCGCAGCGTGGCGGCGTCGGCGGTGAACGACGGCAGCGGAAAATCCTCGGCCGTCAGCGTGGAAATGCTTTTGCGCTGCTCGCGGATGCGCCCGACTGCTCGATCAATCTCGGCCAAAGTCTGAGGTTGGAGCCGGTAGCTCCAATCGGCCGGACTGGAAAAGTCCGCTCGCCGCCACGCGCCCAGACCGGTGATGGGAGCGCGGTGGACAGGGGTTGAAGGAATCTGCATCCCAGAAGCCTCGTGCTCGGCCGGCTCGGCTTGTCACCGTGCCGGAATTTCATTCTACAGTGCACGAGGCCGCCGCGAGAAGCCGGGCAATCGTGCAGTTGACGCTGGATAGACCCTCCGCGCAACACCAATCTGCGTCGTTCTTGCCGGCGCCGCCAGCAGCGCCAGTCCGTCGAGATCGAACTCGCGGTACAAGTCGAGGCAGAATGGCTCGGGAACCTTGCGATAATCCACCGGCGCGTCGAGCAGGTGACGGAGCGAGCGCATTCCCTGGCGGACGACGATTTCGGAAAACATTTCCGGCTCGAGAGCCGCCGCCACCAGCGCCGTGGTCTGCGTGCGGGGACCGTTAGCTTCGAGACGCCCTTTTGGCTGGCCCGACGTCTTCCCGATCCAGCGCGCGATAGCGACCAACTGCGTTGCTTCCAGGCCCAGTGAGCGTTCGCCCAGGCTGGCCAGCATCCGGTCGAACACCGGATAGCTGTACTGCGGCGTGGCGCCGTCGCCGATCAGAATCGGGTCCACCGCCAGCACTTGCTCGCCGCGATTGACGCCATCGGAAACCTCGGTCCCGGCTGCCTTCTTGCCGGCATCGTTGAGAATGATGGTCCACGGAGCGTGAAGGTTCGCCTGCGGGCCCGACTCCGCTACGGTCTCCAGCCACGCGCCGGTGGCGCTCAGCCCATTGTTGAAGTCGAAACGGTACCCGATGGTCTTCAGCCCCTTGCCATAGGTATTAGCCATGGGCCACGCGCCTTCGACCGTCACCGGATGGTAGCGTACGACCTGCGCCAGCTTGGCCCGCTGCTCGCGCGCCCAAGCCTCGCGCGCGGATCCCGGCTCCGGGAGCGGCGGCCGCGTGATCCGGCTGGCCAGCTTGCGGGCGATGCCGGGCAGGGTCAGGTTATCTTTCGGCAGGCCCACCGTCAGCTCGGGGATGCTCTTGATGTCAGCGCCGGCCGGACTTTCCTCCTCCGGCGCCCGCAGCCCGAACGCCCTGGCGAAGAAACGATAGGAGTGCATCCGGTTGTCGAGCTGATAGTTATGGTCGCCGGGATCGGTGTTCTCATACCAGCCCAACTGGTCCGCCTTGCCGAACAGTTCGAAGAAGGGCCGCACCGGATCGAACAGAAACGGCTTCATCCGCGGCGCGCGAAAGCAGCAGCTATCTTCCTCGTTGTAAATCAGCAGCGTGGGCCGCGGCGCCCGCATGGCGGTGAACTGGGCGTAATCGGCGATGGCGTTAAGGTCGGTCGCCGACTGCTCGTTGTCGCCGATCAGCTCCGCGCCGCCGAAGGATCGCGCGGAGAGATAGCCGGCGTCGGGCAGCGCCGCAAGGATGCGCTCGTCGAGCGCGGAAAGCACGATCGTCTGCCAGCCGCCGCCCGAAAGCCCCGTGATGCCGATACGGCCGCGGTCAACGGCAGGATGCTGCCACAGGTAATCGAGACCCCGGCGCATGGCCAGGTAAAACACGCCGAGTCCATTCGCTCCGGCGAGGTCCAGATGCGCGGCGTACCAGTGCAGGTTTTCCTCCTGCGCCAGCTCGCCCATGCCGATCCATTCCAGGTTCAGCGCCAGAATGCCCTGCCGCGCCTGGTTGATGCATCGCTTCTGGATGTACTCCATGGCCTTGCCTTCCGTCTCGTGCCCGTTCACGTTCAGAATCGCTGGCACGCGGCCGCGCAGCGTCTCCGGCTCGTAAAGCAAGGCGGTCGATTGAAACCCGGGGACAATCTCGTAGCGCAGCCTTCGCAGGCGGTACCCTTTCCCCGCCGGCAGATAGCCGAGGTCTTCGAAGCGCGTCGGCGCCTCAACCCACTCGTGCGGCCAGCCGTGAAAGACCACCTCGTCGAGGACCTTCTTCCGCAGCCGCTGCGCTTCCGCCGTCCACTCGGCGGCCCGCGCGGGCCGAACCAGCGCGGGCACTTTCCGGACCACGTAGCGCCGCAACTGGGAGTCGGTGACCGCGCTCGCCTGCAGCGGCTGGGCGAGCACGAGGCGCATCGACTCCGGCGTGGTTTGGGCAGGCAAGGCCCCCGCGGAGAAAAGAAACAGAACGGCGAAGGTTTTTTTCATTTGGTTTCCAGCCGCAACAGGATCAGATCGTAGACCTTCAGCTCCGGCACGCGCAGCGAAGCGACGCCGTCCCGCACCACGGCGCTCAATACCCGGCGCGGCATGCCGTCCGGCGTTTCGAGCACTGCTTCGCGCAGCGTCAAGCCTTCCGGAATCCGGACGCGGACGGCGATGTCGCGCACCGGCGCCTGAAGCTTGAAATTCACCAGATGCAGCAGGCGCGTGTGAGAGATCTTCTGCTCAGCCAGCTCCATCGTTACCCAGGGGGGCGCGTCAGCGGCCGCCGAAAGTTCGCCTCCCGCGGCCCAGCGAACCGTCGCCGCCAGATCCGAGTAGTTCTTAGGCAGCTTCCACAGTGTGTTCGGTACGGTCGACGTCATCTGAGCGGGGGGCGGGTCCGTGGCCGCTTCGATCCGCGGGATGTACACGACGCGGCCCTTGCCGAACGGCCGCTGCACGGGCTTGTTCGGTGCAGCCGCCTCGGGCGGCAGGTCCACGCCGAGCAGCTCGGCCAAGCCGAAGCGCGCCCGCCGCGTGCGCCAGTCGGTCAGCAGCGAGGTGTTCTCGGTGGCCACCAGGCCGCCGCCATTCTCGACGAACCTCCGGATGGCGGTGATCTGCTCGTCGCTGAGGGCGTCCTGATCGGCCAGCACCAGCACTTTGTAGCGGGTGAGGTCTTGGAGATGCCGGTCAAAGACGATGCCGAACGGAATCCTGGACTGAATCAGCGTCTGCTCGAACAGCACCGTGCTGAAATTGCTCTGCGCAGGATTGAACTCGGTGGAGGCGAATGACCGCAGGACTGCCACGTCGGCGACCGGCGTGGTGTGCGCCAGCTCCGACAAGTGCGCGCGGAAAAAATCGATGTATTGCCGCACCACCGGCGGCGGGTCATTGCCGCCCGCGTCGCTGCCCGCCACCACGCCCAGGTTGGCGTCGTTGTAAGCCAGGGACTCGGCCAGGCGCAGCGCCCCGGAGGTTCTCTGGTAGGCCGGGTAGCCCGCCACGTTCTGCCAGTGGAACAGCGTCAGGCCCATGGCGCGCGCGGCTTTGTAGCTGCGGATTTGCGAAACGAGGCGGCCGTCGGCGGTCCACTCCGGAAGGTTCGGCTCTTCGGTCCACACGCCGTCGCCGTGCGTGAGCAGTTGCTGCAGATCTACGCCGTACTGATACCCCACGTTGCGCGCGAGGTCCATGGTGGGGTTGCCGATCAGGGCGGCCCGCGGATTGAGCTTGTGGATGTAGTTGTCAAGCTCGCCGTACCGCCGGGCGAGGGCCGTTGCCCGAAAGCGCGCCCATTCCTGCATCATCGGGTTGTGGAGCTCGGCAAGCTTAACCGGCGGCGCGTCCAAGTCGTAGGGCGGCGGGATTACTTCGTCGAACTTCGTGAAGCCGAAGCGCAGCCGGGCGCGCGCGGCGTCCGGATAGCGCTCGCGCAGAAACTCGCGGAACAGTTGGGTGCAATAGCGGCAGCGGCAGGAGCGCGGCTCCGGCCACCACTGCATCTGGTCGAAATGCATCACGTCCATCCCGATATCCTGCACTCCCAGCCGCAGCACTTTTTGCAAAAACGCGAGGTATCCGGGGTTATTGCGGCAGGCCATGTAGCGGAAGGTCTGGTCGGCGGTGTAGTAGATGGGCCGGCCGAACTCGTCCACCTGCCGCCAGTCGCGCGCCTCCGGCTGCTCCTCGAAAAACGTTTCGTACATCATGCTGGAGCCGACGTAGCCGGCGACCTTTAGGCCCTGCTCGTGCGCCATCAGCGTGAAACGCCGCGCCGACTGGATGTCTTGCAGCTCCGCGCGCAATCCGGCGCCCTTGTGCAGATTGATGATGACCAGGTTGACGCCCAGCTCTTTCAGCCTCTGGACGGCCTGCTGGCTCCGCGCGGCGTGCCATTGCTCGGCCGCGTTCGCGGGCTCGCCGCCGCGGCGCAGCACAAACGTCAGCGCCTCCATGTCGGAGGCGGCGACGATGCCTTCCTTCATCCATTGGGCGCCGCGCGGCTCGATCGGCGCCGAAGATACCGGTTCGGGCCCGGGCCCTGGTGGGCGCTGTCTGGCGCAGGACGCCAGCCAGGAACACAAAACCACGATGACAGCTAACGCCGTCTTGCTCATGACGAAACCATCCAAACAGCGGCAATTATTCTACCTTGGCGGCGGACGGCTTGCTGCGGCGGCGGCAGCGAGGATTCGCGTCTCTTAGTTGGATGGTAAAGGCAGGAGCACAAGGCCCGGGCGCTCAATCGCGCTCCGGGCCCCGCGCCGATTTATGTGTGTTCTTACGTAGCGGCTGCGGCCGATACGACCGAAGCCATCTTGCTGAAGATGGTGCTGATGCTGGTCGAAATGCCCGGCAGCAAAGCACCCGCGGCGACCGCGATAAACCCGGCCAGCAGAGCGTACTCCACCAGGTCCTGGCCTTGCTTGTCTCGCAGCATGCGGTCGATTAAGAGGTAAAGTTTTGTCATTCAGGTCTTCCTTTCCAGACTGTTCCGTTAAGAGCGCCCAGCTCCGATATCAAGCTGCAAGAATGCTCCTCGACAAGAATATGCAGGCGGGCATGGCGGCGACAATGAATCGCTGGTACTGGCGAGTAGGGCGAACCCCCTAACGGCGGCGTTCGCTGTTGGGCTCGGTGGCAGGCTCCGACCGCCGGCCACTGTGGATATTGTAAAGTGCCCGCCGGCCCGTCTCCGAGGGTGAAGCCTGTGCCGGCGGCAGGACAATGCAGGCGCGCCGAATTCATCATCTTTTCACGGCGCATTGAACCTCCTGAAAGCGACCGCAGTGTAAATTGCGGCGGGGAGTCAGACCTGCAGGTAATGAAAATAGGTGGGCCGATTGCCGAAAAATCGGATACTATATCCCAAGAAAAGCCATCCGGCTAGGGGAGGAGAGTATGCGTCGCATCCTCTGCGCGTTCGCAGTTGCATGGATCTGGTTGCCGGTGGCGGCAACCGCACAGTCTACATTCGGGAGCATCATTGGCACCGTCACCGACCCCAGCGGCGGCGTGATCGCCGGCGCCCGGATCACAGTGACAAACCAGGGCGAGAACACCTCTCGCACGACGGCAACCGACGAGCAAGGCGACTACGAGGTGCTGAACCTGAAGGCGGGCGCCTACAGCGTGGCCGCCGAAGCGGGCGGGTTCAAGACGTTCCGGGAGGCGGATCTGTCGCTGGTCGCACGCCAGACGCTGCGAGTCAACATGACGCTCCAGGTCGGACAGGTGACCGAGACGGTTAACGTCGAGGGCGCGGCCCCTGTCATCACCACTGATACCCAGACCATAGCCTCCAGTTTCGACACCAAGGAGGTGCTGGAGCTTCCCGCCAACTACCGCGGCGCGGGCAGCACCAGCCCGCTGCGTCTGCTGGCGTATCAACCCGGCGTGCAGACCGACAGCGGCTACAATTTCTCGGTGCAGGGCGCGCTGCCGTCCCAAACCGAGGTCACCCTGGACGGCGTTTCGGCCATCAATGTGGCCTCCAACCGGCCGCTGCAGGAGCTGTTCCCCTCGGCCGAAAGCATCGGTGAAATGCGCGTGCAGGCGGTCGGCAACAACGCCGAGTACGGCCAGATCGGCGACATCACCACCACGTCGCGCGCCGGCACCAACAACTTCCACGGCAGCCTGTTCGAGTACATGCAAAACCGCGCCTTCGACGCCACCGCCTTCGGCGCCGCCAGCAAGCCGCCCAAGGTGGCGAATGATTTCGGCGGCAGCATAGGCGGCCCGATCCGCAAGAACCGCACGTTCTTCTTCGGCACGTTTGAAGACATGCAGTTCCACACCAGCGGCGTCTACCAGTCCACCGTCCCCACAGCCGCCATGCGGCAGGGCGATTTCAGCTCCGAGCCGGTGACGCTGCGCGATCCTTTTACCAAGCAGCCGTATCCGGGCAATCGCATCCCGGAGTCACAAATCGTTTCGGTGGCGCAAAAGGTGCTGAACTACTATCCGCTGCCGAACTTCGGCCCCACCAACGTTGAGAAGGCCTCCAACTTCCGTATCAACAAGGCCGCCCCCATCACCTCCGGGCAGTACGACATCCGAGTCGACCACATGCTGACCTCGAAGCAGTCCATCTTCGGCCGCTGGACTTTCAAGAACGTGAATCAAACCTCCCCGAACACGCTGCTTCTGCCGGATGACACCAACTACGATCACAGCCGCAGCCTAGTGCTTTCGCACAACTATACCGTCACGCCGGCGGTGTTGAATGAATTCCGCTTCGGCTTCGGCAACGACGACTCGGCAGGCGCGTACCACTTCGACGGCCAGAAGATCACCGCCGACCTGGGTTTGCAGAACCTGCCGCCACTCACCTTCAACGGGCTGCCGTCGTTCAACTTCGGCCAGGGCACCACCAGCTTCGGAAAGGGCAAAGCGGGCTTCACTTTCTCGCATACCTACCAGTGGAATGACAACCTCACCTGGACCAGGGGCCGCCACACGCTGAAGTTCGGCGGGGACGTGCGCCGGCTGCGCGCCCAAACCGCTCTCGGCTTTCTGGGGAGCGACAACTACGGCAACTTCGATTTTGACGGCCGCTTCAGCGGCAACGACGTGGCGGATTTCTTGACGGGCCTGCCGTATCATTCCGCCTACGCGTCGGTGAAGCAGGACAATGACGGGGTCTCCTGGCACTACGGTTTCTACGCGCAGGACAGCTTTAAGGCGACCTCCCGGCTGACGCTCGAGTTCGGCCTGCGCTGGGAGTATCATCCGCCGTTTACCGATCTGGGCTCCGACATCACCAACTTTGACCGCTCCGTGCCACTCACGGGGCGCGTGGTCATTCCCAATACCCAGCAGGCCAAGGACATCACCGCTCCGGGCTTCCTGCTGTCGATCAACGCCTGCCCCGCGCCGTCGTTTCAGGGAATCCCGTGCACGCCGTTCCTCACCGCCGATCAGGCCGGCTGGCCGAACACGCTGCGCTTCGCTCAGAAAAACGACTTCAACCCTCGCTTCGGCTTCGCCTACCGGCCGTTCAACGATACCAAGACCGTGATCCGCGGCGGCTTCGGCCGCTATACCATGACCGTGCTGGGCGCGGTGTTCTATTCGCTCACCGGCATCAGCAGCTCCGACGTGCGCGAGTTCAGCAACGACGTTGTCAACGGCGCGCCACTGTTCCGGCTGCCGCAGATTTCGACCAACGGCAGCGGGGTCACCTCCACGCCCTTTGGCCAGGCGTATTTCGGCACCGCCAACGATCCGCACTTCAAGGACCCCTACGCGATGCAGTGGAACCTCAGCGTGGAGCGCGACCTCGGCTGGGACACCGGCCTGCGGGTTTCCTACATCGGCATGCGCTCGGTGCAGCTTCCCTGGGCCCCGGAGCTGAATCAGCCCCAGCCCTCGACTATTCCCTACGCGCAGCGCCCGCTCACCGACCGGCCGTTCCCCTACTGGGGCCGCATCAACACCCGCGACACCGGCGCTAATGGAATTTACAACTCCATGCAGACGGAGTTGTCCCACCGCTTCCACAGCGGGCTCTACTTTGACAGCGGGTGGACCTGGGCGAAGAACCTCGCCGACAACGCCGGGCCGGCTCCCAGCGGCTGGGCGGGTGAAACCGGCGGAGGGCGGCTGTCGAATTCACTCGATCGCCGCGCCGATCGCGGCAACGTTTATGGCACGCGCCGGCATCGCTGGATCAGCACGGCCACCTACGAGCTGCCCTTCGGCCGCGGCCGGGCGCACTTGAACAATTCCAGCTCCATGCTCGACGCCATCGCCGGCGGATGGCGGCTCAGCAGCATCCTGCTGTTGCAGACCGGGCCGTTTCTCACGGCCACGTTTAGCGGCGGCGATCCTTCAGGCACGGGCGCGCCCGCCCGCGGCACGCAGCGTCCCGACGCCGTCCACGACGCCAACATTTCGAGCCCCACTGCCGATCACTTCTTCGATCGCACCGGGTTCGTCTGCCCGGGCCGCGTTCCGGGCGCGGACAATCAGTTCAACTGCAATGTCTCTCCTATCGGCCGTTTCGGCAACGGCGGCGTGGGAACCCTGGTTGGTCCCGGCACGGTGAACCTCTCGCTGGGCTTTGGGAAGGACTTCCGGGTGACGGAATGGGCGAAGCTCAAGTTCGACGCCAGCTTCACCAATCTGCCCAACCACCCCAATCTGAACGATCCGGGCGCCAACATCGCCAGTCTGCAATTCGGCCGCACCACCAGCGCGCGAGGCGCTGACAGCGGTGGCAATCGCGTCGGGCAGTTCGCGCTGCGGTTTGAGTTCTAGCCCGGCTTGGCGCTCAAACTACATTAAGAATCAAGCACTTAAGATAGTGTGTTTCCGGAACCGTCAGCAGGATGGGGTGGTCCAGGGCCTGGGTGCGCCGCTCCAGGATGCGCAGCTCGCGGCCGGCGTCGAGGGCCGCCTCCGCCAGCAGGTGCAGGAAATCGGCCTCGCTGAGATGGTGGGAGCAAGAGCAGGTTATCAGCAGCCCATCGTGGTCGAGCAGACGCAACGCGCGCAAGTTGATGTCTCGGTAACCCCGCACGGCCTGCGGCAGGTGGCCGCGCGATTTGGCAAAGGCCGGTGGGTCGAGAATGACAGTTCCGAACTTCCGCCGCGCGGAGGCATATTGCGTCAGCAGCTCGAAGACATCGGCCTGGCGGAACTCGACGTTCTGGAAGCCGTTGCGCTGGGCGTTCCGGCGGCCCATCTCGAGCGCGTCGGTGGAGCTATCCACAGCCTCGACGCTCGGGCAGGTTCCCGCCAGGTGCAGCGCGAATCCACCGGCGTAGGTGAAGCAGTCGAGCGCCGGTCCGCGGGCGAAGCGCCGGGCCGCCAGGTAGTTCTCCCGCTGATCGAGAAACACGCCGGTCTTCTGGCCCGTGAGCGGCCGTGCGCCCAGCCGCAGGTGGTTCATCTCGAACTCGATCTCCTCCGGAACCTGCCCGGCCAGAACGGACGCCGCCAGGGGCAGTCCTTCTTTGGCCCGCACGGGAGCATCGTTGCGCTCGAGAATCCCGGCCGGCGAAAACAATCCCGCCAGCGCCTCCACGATCTGGCTCTTGGCCGCGTCCATGCCCTGGCTGAGCGTCTGGAGGACGAGGCAGTCCGCATAGCGATCCACGATCAGGGCCGGCAACAGATCCGCCTCGCCGTAAACCAGCCGGTAAGCGGCCGTATCGCAGACTACCTCGCGCCGGTAGGCAGCGGCGCGCCCGATGCGGCGGCGGAAAAACTCCGCGTTGACGGGCTCATCGCGCCGGGAAAGCAGCCGCAGCGCGATCTGCGACGTGGAGCTGTGATGGGCCACGCCCAACAGCTTGCGACGCGGGTCGAGCACGCGCACCACCGCCCCGGAGGGAGCATCAAAACGGTTGACCACGTCGCTGGCGTAGATCCAGGGGTGGCCGGCCGCCACCCGCTCGGCTGCCCGCCGGCTCACCTCGACGTGAGAGATACGGCCCGCGCTCACAGTTTTTTCAACAGCGCGCGCGCTTCCTCCAGGCGGGGAAAGGCGCGCTCGGCTTGCTTGAATTCCGGCGTGTGCACGCACCGCCGCTCGCTGCGGTGCTCCACGGGGTGACGCAGGTGCAGCATCTCGTGGTAGAGGATGTACTCGACCAGGAACCGCGGCACGCCGGCGCGATCGAAAACGCGGCTGATGATGATGGCGTTGTGCGCCGGGTCGAAGTGGCCCAGCATGGTACGCGAATGATGGCGGCTCCAGCCGAGCAGCGGCCGCGCCAGCAGGCCGTCGAAGAAGCGGCGGTTCAGCTCCTCGAAAATTTCCTCCAGGTTGTAGCATTGGCCGCGCGCTTCCGATACCTGCTTGCGGCCGCGAATCTGCCGCAGCAGCAGCATTTTGCGCCGCACATCGGCGCGGTTCATAAACAGGCGATAGCGGCGGTTGTATTTCTCGGGCGCCGGCTTGCGATACAGCTTGCACAGCAGAATAAACGCCAGCGCTTCATGCACCGGGGCCGGCGCGCCCTCCAGCAGATCCGACATCCGCACCCGCACCGTGCCGTTCGCCTCCTCGCGGCGGATGAAGCTGTCCACGTTGGCGAAGGGCCGGTATTCGATCAGGAAGCCCGGCGCCGGCGTGCGCGGCTTCAGCTCCCGGAACACGCGCCGGTAGATCTGCTCCACGGTCTCAAAAAACAGCGTGGTTTGCTCCATGGGAGGCGACCAACCATTGTTCCATACGATTGTTTCAATGCGCGCGCCTCAGCGTCAATCCCGCCATGGGCAATGATGTAGAATGTGGGATTGGCGCGCGCACCGCAGGAGCTGCACGGTTGGTGTGAGCGCGAGGGGAGAAAACCGTGAGCCAGCAGCGACAGCTCCGCCGAGCCAAGATTTCCGCCCTGGGCTGCTATGTTCCGCCTCGCCTGCTGACCAACGCCGATCTGGAAAAGATGGTCGATACTTCCGATGAGTGGATCCTCACGCGCACCGGCATTCACACGCGCCACATCGCTGACGATGGCATGGCGACCTCGGACCTGGCCGTGGAGGCCGCCCGAGCCGCGCTCGCCGCGCGTAACCTCTCGCCCGACCAGGTGGAGGCCATCCTGGTTTGCACCGTCACCCCGGACATGCTTTTCCCATCCACCGCCTGCCTGGTGCAGGACCGGCTGGGGGCGAGGAAGGCCTGGGGCTTCGACTTGGTCGCCGCCTGCTCCGGGTTCCTCTACGGCCTGACTACCGCGGCCCAGATGATTGCGAGCGGCGCGCACGAGCGTGTCCTGGTAATAGGCTCCGACACCATGTCCCGCATCGTCGATTACACCGACCGTGCCACCTGCGTGCTGTTCGGGGACGGCGCCGGCGCCATGCTGCTCGAGCCGGCCGGGTCCGACGGCGAGGGGCTGATCGATTACCTCAACGAGATCGATGGCTCCGGCGGCAAGTACCTTTACATGCCCGCCGGCGGCAGCCGCCGGCCCGCGTCGCACGAGACCGTCGACAAGCGCATGCACTACGTCCACCAGGACGGCGGGCAGGTGTTCAAATTTGCGGTGCGAAAGATGTATGAAACCTGCAAAGAGCTGCTCGACCGCAACGGGTTTACCGCGAAAGACGTGGACGTGCTGATCCCTCACCAGGCCAACCGGCGCATCATCACCGCCAGCGCCGACCGCCTCGGCCTGCCCTGCGACCGCGTGCTCATCAACATCGATCGCTACGGCAACACCACGGCCGGGACCATCCCGCTCGCCACCCGTGACGCCATCGACCGCGGGCTGCTGAAGAAAGGCGGCCTGGTCCTGATGGCCGCCGTCGGCGCCGGCTATACCGTGGGCGCCTCGCTGTGGCGCTGGGCGTACTGAAATACCAGCAGGGCGCGCGCGGCGAGTCGACCAAAGAGCACGATGAAAAGCAGCGGCGAAGAGCTGTATCTCGATCTTCTGAAGAAGTGCCTGACGCGCCAGATCTTTCCCGAAGAATTTCGGAGGATTGAAACTACCCGGCAGTCTCATAAGCTCCTGAACCGGCTGGCCCAGCGCTTGTTTTCGCCCCTGGGTCTTGCGCTGGTCCGGCGGGCGAGCTACGACCCTGTCAAGCGAGACGAGGGCATGGATACGCACCCGCAGGCGGAAACCATGAGCGGCATCCAGTCTCTGGATCACCTGGAGCGGTGCGTGACCGAGATCATTCGGCAGGGCGTTCCAGGGGACTTGATCGAGACGGGAACCTGGCGCGGCGGCGCCTGCATTCTCATGCGCGCGATCTGCCGCGTGTACCAGCAAACGGACAGGACCATCTGGGTGGCGGACTCTTTCCAAGGCCACCCGCCAGCGAATCCGGCGCTTTACCCTGCGGACGCACGGCCCGGTTTGTGGAGGCCGTTCTATCAGGTCTCCCTCGACGAGGTGCAAGAGAACTTCGCGCGGTACGGTCTGCTGGATGACCAGGTCAAGTTTCTCGCGGGCTGGTTCAAAGACACCCTGCCAGCCGCTCCAATCGAGAGGCTGGCCCTCATGCGACTCCATGGCGATTTATATGAATCCACCATGGACAGTCTGGTGAATCTGTACCCCAAGCTTTCGGTGGGAGGCTACGTCATTGTCGGCGACTACATTCTGCTGGCCAGCAAAACCGCGGTTACCGACTTTCGCAACTCCCGCAACATCACAGCCCCGCTGCTCAAGACTGGCGGCGTCCTGGAAGTCACCTGGCAGAAGACTGAATAATCGGAACCAGCCAAGCTTACGCGCCCGCCATCCGCAGGATTTCTTTGTATTCCGCCTCGCTCGCCGGAGAGCAGGCCACGCGCTGGATCTTCACGAAGGTCATGTTGGCGAGCTTCGGGTTGGTCTTCAGCGCAGTGAGCGGGACCGGGTCCTTCAGCTTGCGCACCGGGGCCACGTCGCAGACCCACGCCGGCCCTTCCTTTGTGTCCTTCTGATATCCATCCGAGACCGCCTTCATCTCGCAGTAAACGGCCTTCAGCGGCGCGCTGTGGTAGCCCAGGATTGCGTCGCCCTTCTTCACCCGCGAGAGGTTCTTCAGCGCCACCGCGCCGTGCACGCCGTCCCAGACGGTCCGCTTTTCCGCAAACAGTGTGTCGAGGTGATAGCTTTCCGGATCGGAAACAAAGAACCAGTACGCCATGCGCACTAAGGTAGCACGCCCTGCCGGCGTCAGCGCCTCGGCGCCGGCCGCCTCTTCCCCGGGCGGGGCCCCGATCACGCATCCATATCCCTTGCCGGCGCATCTAACTTGCCGGAAAGGCTGCGCCGTAGGGTATAATTGGTTGGGCGGGCTTTGATGATCTGCCTTTCCAGGAGAGTAGACCAATGATTCAATTGACCGATACTGCGGTGAGGAAAGTCACGGAGATCCTCGGTACGCAGGAGCCCAAGCCAAGCGGCTTGCGGATCGCGGTTGTCGGCGGCGGCTGCTCGGGCTTCCAGTACTCCATGGCCTTCGAGAACAGCCAGGGCCCGCTCGACAAGACGTATAACTTCAACGGCCTGAAGGTGTTCATCGACCAGGCGAGCATGCTTTACCTGGACGGCGTGAAGGTCGATTACGTGGAGACCCTGGAGGGCGCGGGCTTCAAGTTCGAGAACCCCAACGTGAAATCCACCTGCGGCTGCGGCAGCTCCTTCCAGGTGTAAGCGCCGCTTCCTGTCCCGCCCGATTTCGGAATGAACGGGGCCGCCGAGTGGGATGCTCGCTTTCGTGCGGGCGATCATGCCGACTCGAGCCCCGATCCCTTCCTGCTTTCCGCCAAAGAAGCGCTAAGCCTGCTGCCTGCGGGCGCGCGGGCCCTTGATCTCGCGTGCGGCGCGGGACGCCACGCCGTGTGGCTGGCCGCGCAGGGCTTCGCAGTTACGGCGGTCGATTTCTCTTCTGAAGCGCTCCACAAGACAGGGCTGCTGGCCGGGCAGCGGGGCGTTGCGGTCGATTGCCGGCAGCTCGATCTGGAGTCGCCGGCGGCCGATCTGGGCTGCGAGGCTTATGACCTGATCGCCGGCTTTTTCTTTTTGCACCGCCCGCTGTTCCCCGCGCTGCGCGCCGCCCTGCGTCCCGCCGGCTTGGTCATCTACAAGACCTACTCGGCCGACCAGCTTCGCTACCCGGGCCGCCCGCGCCACCGCATGCACCTGCTCGAGCACAACGAGCTGCTGCGCCTGTTCGACGGCTTTCGCGTTCTGCTGTATGAGGAGAGGTGGGCGCCCGCCGGCACGGCCGCGATCGTGGCGCAAAAGCCGGCGTGACCGGAATCTCAGTGCCCCTGCGCGGCTGCTGCAGCCTGGGCGTGCCTCTTGCGGTGCGCTTCGATGATCTCTTGGTACTTGGACTGCTGTTCCGGCGTAAGGATCGCCATGATGCGCTGGCGCTGCGTTTGACGGAGAGACTCAAATTCCGGCTCTATCCGCTCCCGCAGTTCCCGAAAGTGCTGGCTGGTCTGCTCCAGGATAGCGCTTACCTGGTTGTGCTGCTCCGGGCTGAGGAGAAGGTCCCGCTTCAACCGGTCGGCATAGCGCTCCCGGATTTCCCTGGCGTTGACCGCCGCCCGCGTCGTGCGCTGGACGTAAACGGTATGCGCCACAACTCCAAAGAGCGCCCCGGCCAGAAACACAACGGCCAGCCAAAGAGCAGCGACCCGGGCCGGTTTCATCATGTCAGATGCTGTCCTCTGTGCCCGCCATGTACAGGGCATGCCTCTGCTGGTCAATCATGTCGCCGGCGAGCACATCCACGTAGCCGCCCGGTACGCTGATGGCGGTTGTGCTGCTTGTGTTGAACCGCGGGCTCCACACATAAGCGCCCATGGCCAGGGTGGCTGCCGCCGCCAGCGGCAGCAGCCGCGCAGCGAGCCGCGCCAGCGGCATCGCCCAGCTTACCGGCCGCGCGGCGTCGATGCGCCCCCACAACTGCGGCATGAAGTTAACCGCGGCCTCCGGCTCCGGAGTGGCCAGCCGGTAGGCCTCCCACAGCCTGTTCAAGCGATCGGTATTCCCTTCGTCCCTCATGTTTTTCCGCCTGTGGCAGGAGACTTTGCTCTCATCTCCTGCTTCTGTATCGCCTCGTATGCTTTTAGCACGCGCTGTCGGGCCCGGAACAGCCGGACCTTCAACGCATTTTCTTTCACCTTGTAAATATCCTCCAGCTCCTTCAGCGACAGCCCCTGGACTTCTTTCAACGTCAGCAGGATCCGGTCCTCCTCCGAAACCTGCCCCAGCAGCGTCGTCACCAACTCCCGGATCTGCAACTTATGCTTCTCATCCAGGGCCTGCTTGCTGCCGACGGCCGCATCAGCCGCCAGCACCTGCTCCTCGCTAAGGTCCGCCATCCTCGCTTCCGGCTGGCGGCGTTGCTTTCGCAGATAATCATACGCCGCATTGATAGTCAAGCGATAGAGCCAAGGCTCAAAAACTTCCGGCGTCCGGAGCTGGTCGAGCGAGTAGTACAGCCGCAGGAAAACTTCCTGGCCGACATCCTCCACATCCTCCTGCCGCCCGATCAGCCGGAAGACCGTCCCCAGAATCCGCTTCCGGTAGGCCAAAACGATCTCGTTAAAGGCCGCCGCCTCGCCGGACTGGGCTCGCCTGATAACCTCCTGATCAACCAGCATTGCGTCTAGCCTGCAGCCCGTAGGCCGATCCGCGGTTCACGGGTATCCTAACGCAAAGGCCGGTTTCGGCGCAAAGCCCCTGGGTCCATATCCTCCGTCAGATTGGGCGTGGGACCAGGCTAAGAGGTTACAGGGATTCGAGATGTCCGGCTTTCTTGAGGGTTATGTCGCCCCGGTCGGTATAGAGCCGGATCTGGGCGCCGGGACCCGATTTGGTGGCTGTCTCACCCCGGTTCCGGTGCGGCCGCCCGTCACCAGGCCTCACCACCGGCTTGCCGTCCTGGTTGTGCCACCCCTCGACCTGGATGGCGTCGCCGAAGTTGTTTTCGACCCTGCCGTTGCCGGCGTTGGCCTCCAGAGAAAACTGGGCGCCTGCCGGCAAGTCCAGCTCGATGTTGCCGTTCTGGCTCTGGGCGCGGATATCGGAAAGCGGCAGCTTGGGATTGCGCAGCTCGATGTCGCCGCGCCGGGTCGAAAGATCCAGCCCGCGGCTGAAGCCGTCGATCCGCAGGTCCTTAGACAGGGAGGTCATCTTGAACGGCCCCACCACATCGTTCGCGGTCAGCGACCCAAGGTCCATCTCCAGGCGGCCGGGGAGCTTCTCCATGCTGATCTCGGTGGCGTGCGAGGTGTAGCGGACCGGCTTGGCCACGTCGTGCAGGCGGATGTTGCCGGAAAAATCGCCGTCCACGGTGACCGTGCCGGCGATGGTTTCGAGTTCAATGTCGCGGCCGCGGCCGGTGATCGAGACGTCGCCCTTCACCTGCGTGGCGCGCACGACGTCGCTGCGGCGCAGGCTGATCCGCGCGTCTTTTAAGATATTGCTGATACGTACGCCGGCGTTGGCGGAGTTGACCTCTACCGGCCCGGCCACGTCTTTCACGTCCAGGTCGCCATAGCGGCCCTCGAAGCTGAGGGCGGCGGTTTTGGGGACGCTGATCTCCAGCTCCTCCGAGATGCGCCAGGGGCCGGAGCCGCTGCCGCCCGGCGCGCGGTCCTGATTGGTGCGCACGTAAATGCGGCCGTCTTCCTCCGTAATTTCCAGTGGCGTCTGTCTATCGACCTCCTCCGCCCCTTTCTGGTCGAAGGCCTTGACCGACTTGTGGCCGGTAACGCTGATCTGCTGCGCCTCGAGGCCCACCACCCGCACGTTGCCTTGCAGGTTCTGAATGACGACGCTCGTGTTGGGCGCCATGGGCCGCGCCCCGCGCACCGGAAAATCAAAGTTGTCGCCGAGCACTTCCAGGCTTGGCCGCCCCCACCACCACCCGCTCGAATGCCGCCGCTCGGCCGCCGAGAAGCCGCCGCCGATCAGGCAGATCATAACCACCAAAAACACCTCCCCGCCGCTCAGGGTGCGGGGGATCGGGCGCGTGGTGGCACGGGCCACGGCGTACTCCAGCAGCCGCGCCGCGCCCCAGAAAATCAGCAAAAACGGCCAGTAGTGGGCGAACAGCCGCCACAGCGACAGGTCGGGCCGCAGGTTACCCACCAGAAACACCACGCCCAGCAGCAGAATGATCAGCGGGCCGACCAGCGAGCCGCGCCGGGCCGGGACAGGATTGGTTGTCGCCATCGCGCTTCTCCTTTTCCTATCGCCCGTCGTGGGCCGGCGCCAGGTAGGCCGCCATCCGCGTCACGCCGAGCACGATCAGCAGCACCGGCCATGTCTGGTAAAAGCTGTACCGCCCGTATTGGTCGAGGGCGAACAGAATTCCCACGGTAATCAGCAGCAGGGGCCAGGTGATCGCCCTCACCGTGCACCGGCCGCAGCCACAGTCGCAGTAATATTTAGCCATTGTCGAGTCACTCCCTTCGGCCCGTGTCGTCCGGGGGGCCGGCGGCCCCGGCATGGCCCAGGTTGGGTGGCGGCAGGCTGTCCTGTGCCGCCGCGCGAGCCGCCAGCCGGCCATACAGCATATAAACGCCGGCGAGAATCAGCAGGACCGGCCAGAACCGCTCGATGCGCTCCAGGCTCCAGTAGCCGAGCGTGTTCAGCAAGAACATCACTCCGAGCCCAATCAGCACCAGGGGCCCCAGCGGAAAATTGCCCGCCTGGCGGCCCGCCCGCAGCAGCCCCGAGAATTCATCCACCGGCTCGCCGGCCAATCTCTTCTTGGCGGTGTGATAGGCCTCGAAGGCCATGTAGAAGAACCACACGCCGGTGAACATCCCTATCAGCGGTTGCAGCTCGCCGGAGGCTCCTGAACTCAGGATGCTGATCAGCAGCCCCAGCACCACCACGTGCAGGACCCCTTTGGCGTACTGCCCGTTATAAATGGCGCCCACGCCGGGGATGAACCCCAGCACAAACGCCAGCCCCGGCGACGGCTCTCCCGGCGCCGGCCCGCTGGCCGGCCTGCCCCCCGGCGCGAGAGGCGGGGCCTGCGGCCGCGGCGTCGCCTGCTGCGTGGCCGCGCAGCTCTCGCAATAGATGACCCCTTGCCATTCCCGGCGGCACTCATTGCACAGAGCCTTGCCGCACGACCGGCAGAAGGCGACGGCCGGAATTTCGGAATGAGTTGCACAGTTCATAAGTTCTTACCCTCGGCCTGGCGGGGCGAGCCGCTCCCTCGGTTGCGGGGCCGTCCGGAAGGCTCGACCTTGCGCGGCTGCGGCGGTCCGGGCTGGCCCTGGAGCGAGGGGCCCGGCGCGGCCGCGTCGGCTGCGCCCGGCTGCTCGTCCTCGGCCTGCAGCGCTCTCCATTGGGCCGTGATCTCGTAAAGGAAGCGCACGTTCTCGTAGAACTTGATCCCGCGGCTCCAAAGCCGGTGCGCGTTGTCATCCACGCTCTCCCAGATTCGGATCGGATTCAGGTCGGCGGCCTCCAACTGGCGGATCTGTACTCCGGCCAGGCGGTAGAGCATGGAGACGGAGAGAATCGTCATCGCCATGCTCATGGCGTAACGCGGCTGCAGCAGTGTCTGGACCCACCGGCGCCACCAGGCACGCTCGCCCGTCATGCCGCGTCCGAGCCTCGCAGGGACGTGGCGCGTCTGGTAGAGGATGTTGGTCACCAGCTCGCGGGGCGCTTCCACCGCCTCCACGCGCTCCAGGAACCGGCCCACCGCCTGGGAATCGGCCAGCAGCGAGGCGCACAGCTCGCACCCGGAGGCGTGCTCCTCCAGCTCCCGGCGGCCCGCTACGTCGAGCGCGCCGTCCAGGTACTCGCACAGCCGAATTTCGAACTCCGAGCACTGCATCGCAATCACCACGCGGCCGCTTCTACGAAACCCAAGCCGCGCATTATAAGGCCACTCCCGAGCGCCGCAGCACGCGCGCCAGCTCCGCGCGCCCGCGGCTGATGCGCGACTTCACGGTGCCATCCGGCACTTTCAGCACCTCCGCAATCTCGCGATACTCCATCTCTTCGAGGTCGCGCAGGATGACGGCCTCGCGCAATTCCGGCGACAGCTTTTCGAGCGCCGCCTGCACCAGCTCGCCCGCTTCGCGGCCCGCCACGCGGGCTTCGGGTTGCGACGCCGACGTGCCCGTCGCCGCCAGCTCCGTCACGCGGTCTTCTATCGAATCGACCACCTTCTCTTTGCGCGTCCGGCGGTAGTGGTCGATGAGCAGGTTGCGGGTCAGGCTTGTCAGCCACACGCGAAAGCAGCCTGACTCCACGTCAAAGCTCTTCACGTTTCGAAAAACCCGCAAGAAGACTTCCTGCGTGAGATCCTGGGCCTGCTCGGCGCGGCCGGTGAAGCGAAGGCAGATCGCGTACACGCGGCGGGTGTGGAGCTTCACCAGCGCTTCCCAGGCCGCCTCGTCGCCACGGAGGCACCGCGCCACCAGCGGGGCGTCGGGGTCAGCCGTGATGGCGCGGCCGCTTCCCGGCTCAGGCTGGGCGTCCATGGGCATCGCCCCCCAACCGGTCGACTGTGGCCAAACCAGACTCGCCGCCATCCCAGGCTCCCTGCTTGCCGGCGCCGCGATGCCGCTGCGCTGCCCGCGGGCTCTGTTGCTGCTCGCCGCGCGACCCAAGGCCGCGCGTGGGAAGCTGTCTCATCTTCCATCCTATGCTACGAGGGCGGACCGCCAAAAGTTCATTCCCGGTCTGGTATCTTTAGAGTCCATGCAGTCAGGCGACGGAAGCCCGAGCCGCCCTCGACATCGCGCCCTTTCCAGCCCGGCCCGGCGTGTTTTACGGTTTTGCCAAGGGCCGCTCCGTCCCAGAGCGCTCGCACCGCCCGGGCTGCCCGGCGCGCGCCACTGCCTCTGGAGGCAAACGTATTCTACCGTGCCACTGACATGAGCCGTTGGAAAAGATGGCTGCTCGTCGGGTTGGCCTTCCTGGCCTTGGCCGGGCTGCTGGTTCGCAGCATTCTGACCAATCCGCAGTGGCGGGCCTTCAACGGCCGCGTCTTTCTCCACAGCCTGTTCTCGATCGACAAGTTCTGGCTGGGCTGGGCGCTGCTCGCCATCTACTCTACGTATCTGATCCGGGCGCTGCGGTGGAAAGTCCTGATGGGCAGCATGAAGCCGCACGCCGGCCTGTGGAACCTGTTTTCGGCCACCGTGATCGGATTTGCCGCCATCGGCGTCTTTGGCCGGGCCGGCGAAATGGTCCGGCCTTACCTGGTGGCGCGCAAGGAGGGGCTGCCGGTGTCGAGCCAGGTGGCCGTGTGGGCCATCGAGCGGTCTTTCGACACACTCACGGTGCTGGTGACGGCGGCCTTCGCTCTGCGCACCTTTGAGGCCGCAGCGCTCCGGTCCACTCCCGGCTTGAGCCGGGCCCTGCACCTGGGTGGCGCCGTGGTCGCCTTCGGCACGCTGAGCGTCCTGGTCCTGCTGCTGGCGCTGCGGCACTTCACCGAGCCTTTGATGAAATGGGCCATCGAGCGGCTGCGTTTTCTCTCCCCCCGGCGGTTCGGCGCGGCGCAGGAAAGCCTGCTGGCCTTCGTCGAAGGCTCGCGGGGCATGCGGGGTTACGGCACGCTGGCCGCCTGCACCTTCTACAGCCTGGCGGAGTGGGTGCTCGTGGCGTTTTGTTACGCTGCGGTGTTCAATGCCTTCAGCGGAGGCGTTCGGCTCACCCCCAGCCAGGTGTTTATCTTCATGGGCAGCGTCATGGCTGGATCCATGGTGCAGATCCCCGGCGTGGGCGGCGGGATTCAGGTCTCCTCGCTGCTAGTGCTGACAGAGATCTTTGCCATCCGCCCGGAAGTGGCGGCGAGCATTTCGCTGCTGATCTGGGTGCTGACGTTTCTCGTGGTCGTGCCTCCCGCCGTGGCCCTGGTTTTGTACGAGGGCCTGAGCTGGAGCAAGCTGCGCAACTTGCCAGCGGAGAACTGACATGAAATGCCCGTTCTGCGGTCACCTGGAGGACAAGGTCGTCGACTCGCGCGAAAGCAAGGAGGGCGAAGCGATCCGCCGCCGCCGTGAATGCCTGGGGTGTGAGCGGCGGTTCACTACCTATGAGCGCATAGACGAGATCCCCTACATGGTCATCAAAAAGGACGGTCGCCGGGAACGGTTCGACCGCCAGAAGCTGCTGAACGGCCTGTTGCGGGCAACCGAGAAGCGGCCGGTGAGCATGGGGAGATTGGAGGCCTTGGTGGACGAAGCCGAGAGCCTGGTGGCCGATTCGCCCGAGCGGGAGCGCTCCACCGCGGAAATTGGCGGGCTGATCATGGAACGGCTACGCCAGATTGACAAAGTGGCCTATGTCCGGTTTGCCTCGGTTTATCGCGACTTCCAGGATGAACAAGAGTTCTTCAACGAATTGAAAACATTGATGAAACAGCAGAAGGGCGGGGAAGGGAAAGGGAAGGCGAAGTAGGCTCTGGCAAATTGTCCTTTGGTTGCAATAGCTTACAGGGTATTTGTCAACGTTCGATTTAGCAGACGGCAGCCACTTGGGCGAGGTTTGGCGCTGTTTCTCAGTGTAAACCCTATTGCAAATCTGGAAATCATGCGATAATATGTTGAGGCCGCAGGGTCCAGCCTGGGATGGCATCGTTCGGGGTTGAGCACAGGCTGGGTTCTCAACTAGAACTTAGTTGAACTACTGGGGGGTTGTCATATCCCAGCGGCGCAGGAAGTTGGATTCCGATTTTCGGGTGGTTGCGGGCCGAATGTGTTCTGTTGCTTTCGGTTTTCACCGAGCATCCGGCAGAAGCTACTTTTCCTTGCAACGGGACAGGATGTCGAGCCATCACTATTAGTGTAGGCCCGGAGGTAGGGTAGTGGATCGATTCGAAGAGCATTTTCTGCCCGACCCCGCAGAGTCTCTGGGGGTCGCTCTGGAGGAGTCTCCGGAGTTCCTGGACGCCGATCTGCACGGCGTGGCCGGGCATGAATTCACGCCCCCGGCGGGCGAAGAATCCATCTACACCGACGACCCCGTACGGGTCTATCTTCGGGAAATGGGTTCGGTGCCGCTGCTAACCCGCCAGGGGGAGGTTGATCTGGCGCGGCGGATGGAGCGGGGCAAGCTGCGCATGCAGAAGGCGCTGTCGCGCTCGCCGCTGGTGCAGCAGATGGTCCTCAGCATGTACGAGGCCATCCGCAAGGGCGAGATCAGCCTGGAATACGTGGTCGATCTGGGCGACCCGGAGGGCGACGAGGCCGCCAAGGAAAAGGCCCGCTCTGATGTGCGGCACCAGTTCACCCGCGTGGTGCAGTTGAGCCACCGCGTGCAGGGCATGGAGCAGAAGTTGCGCGCTACGCCGCGGCGCCAGGTGCACGTGCGTGCGCGGCTGGCGAGCAAAGTGGCCCGCGTCCAAGTGCAGTTCTCGCAGGCGATCCGCCAGGTGCCGTTTTACCCCACGGAGTGGAAGGATTTTTCTCGCGCCCTGGAGCGCGCCTGCGACGAGATCACGGCCTTCGAGAAGGAATACAAGAGGCTCGAGGCGAGGGCGCACGGCAAGATTTCCGCTCTGGCGCGCGAGCTGAAGCGGGAGATTCGCGACCGCGAGATCGCCTCCGGTTCCACGCTCGCCGAGATGCGCCACTGCCTCCAGGTTGTGGAGCATGGCGATATGGAGGCCGAGAGGGCCAAGAAGGCGCTGGTCGAGGCCAACCTGCGCCTGGTTGTGTCGGTGGCCAAGAAGTACGTGAATCGCGGCCTGCACCTGCTCGACCTGATCCAGGAAGGCAACATCGGGCTGATGCGCGCGGCCGACAAGTTTGAGTACCGCCGCGGCTACAAGTTCTCGACCTATGCGACCTGGTGGATCCGGCAGGCGATCACCCGCGCCATCGCCGATCAGTCGCGCACCATCCGCATTCCGGTGCACATGAACGAGAGCATGAACAAGTTCCTGCGCGCCTCGCGCGAGCTGGAGAAGGAGATGGGCCGCGCCCCGACCAACGACGAGATCGGCAAGCGGATGGAAATCACCGCCGAGAAAGTGCAGAAGCTGAAGACGATCTCGCGTGATCCGGTGTCGCTCGAGACACCCGTGGGCCGGGACGGCGAATCGGCGCTGGGCGATTTGCTCGAGGACCGCTGGGTCGGCTCGCCGGTGGATGCGGTGATCGAGGGCAACGTGCGCGATGAGACGGCCGGCGTGCTCAAGACGCTTTCGCCCAAGGAAGAGAAGGTCATCCGCATGCGCTTCGGCATCGGCTGCGACCGCGAGCACACGCTCGAAGAGATCGGCCAGGAATTCGACGTCACCCGCGAGCGCATCCGCCAGATCGAAGCCAAGGCCCTGCGCCAGCTTCGCGGCCCCGAGCGCGCCCGCCGCCTGCGGGCCTTGATGGCCGCGCGGTAAAGCGTTCACCCACAGCGCGGCGAAACCCGAATCCCTGGCCCCTCAGCCGCAAAATAAATCAGCAGGAATCCCCTCACAAGGGGTCCTCTACTCGAATGCCGGGAAAGGCCCGGAAGTGCCGGTCGTGTGTCCAGATCTCGGACGCGCCGTTGTCGAACGCCGTGAGCGCGATCTGGAGATCGAAGATTCTTATCCCCAATGAGCAGGTTCGTGTCCACCCCGATCATCGCCGCAGCCACTCGTGCATGGCGGCGCGGTCGCTCACGTCCAGTCCCGGCGGCAGTCCGCCCGGGTCTGTTAGCCAGCGGATGGCCGAGCGGCGCCGCTTGCGACTCTCGCGGGGCGGTGCGCCCCCTGCCAGCTCGCGGCGCAGCGCCCGCTCAAGCAGCGCACGCAGGGTGGTGCGCGGTCACGCCTTCCCGGCCCCCGCCGCCGGCCGCGCCAAAAACACCGCCGCGGCCACCGCCGTGGCCAGAAACAGCGCGCCTTCCCGCCACTCCGCGAGCACCACCTTTCCGATCCCAAACAGGGAGGCGTAAATCAGGATGCAGCCGGCCGCCCAATTGAGGAAGTTCCGGCCGAGATCGTCGGTCGAGCGCGGCCCGCCCGCTTTGGCTGCAATCGCTCCCCACAGCGCCGGCGCCGGCCGCGCGCGGCGATAGAATTCCACCAGCTTCTCCTCCGGCTCCGCGGCCGTCAGAAACGTCACCGCCAGCCACGCCGCCGTGGTAACGCCCACGGTGATGAGCATAATGTGGGCGAAGCCGACGGGGTCGTCGCTATCCCAGTGCAGGCCGAGCTGCAAGTAAAGCGACACGGCGAACGCCGCCGCCATCGCCGATACTTCGCTCCAGGCGTTGATGCGCCACCAGAACCAGCGCAGGATCAGCACCGTCCCGGTGCCCGCGCCGGTCACCAGCAGCAGCTTCCACGCCCCGGCGATCGACTCCAGGTAGAACGTCACCACCGCCGAGGCCGCCGCCAGCAAAACGGTCGCCAGTTGCGAGGCTAGTACATAGTGCCGCTGGGAGGCCTCGCGCCTCACGAAGCGCCGGTAAAAATCGTTGATCAGGTAGCTGGCGCCCCAGTTGAGCTGCGTCCCAATGGTAGACATGAACGCGGCGGCGAAAGCGGCCACCATCAGGCCGCGCAGCGCCGGCGGCAGGCAGGCGATCATCACCCGGATGTAGCCTGTCTCGGGGTCCTGGAGGCCCGGAAACAGAATGAGCGACACCAGCGCCGCCAGGATCCACGGCCAGGGCCGCAGCGCGTAGTGGGCGACATTGAACCACAGGGTGGCCCACACCGAGTGCCGCTCGTCACGCGCCGAAAACATGCGCTGCGCCACAAACCCACCGCCGCCCGGCTCGGCTCCCGGATACCAGGTCGACCACCAGATCACCGAGATGTAGACCAGGAAGGTGATCATCGGCATCCAGGCCGAGTGCAGGTCGGGAACGAAGCGCAGCACCGATCCGGCGCTCGCCCCCCGCGCCGCGTCCACAGCGGCGAGCTTCTGCTTCATCGCGCCGATGCCGCCCACCGCCTGGACCGCAAACACCGCCAGCACGATCACCATCCCCATCTTGATGATGAACTGAATGACGTCGGTCACGAGCACCCCCCACAGCCCGGCCAGCGTCGAGATCAGGCAGGTGATGGCGATGATGGCCAGCACGATCAGGATGGCCTGTAGCTTGTTAATACCCAGGACCAGGCTGAGGATCTTCACCATCGCCAGGTTCACCCAGCCCAGGATGATGCAGTTGATGGGCACGCCCAGGTAGAGCGCGCGGAAGCCGCGCAGGAACGCCGCCGGCTTGCCCGAATACCGGATCTCGGCGAACTCCACGTCGGTCATCACGCCCGAGCGCCGCCACAGCCGGGCGTAAAAGAATACAGTCAGCATCCCGCTGAACACGAAGTTCCACCACAGCCAGTTGCCGGCGATGCCGCCCTTGGCGACCATGCCGGTTACCGCCAGCGGCGTGTCGGCGGCAAAGGTGGTGGCGACCATCGACGTGCCCGCCAGCCACCACGGGACATTCCGGCCCGAAACAAAAAACTCCTCCAGGCTCCGTCCGGCGCGGTTCTTATAGTAGAGGCCGATCAGCAGGTTGAGAGCGAAGTATGAGGCGATGACAACCCAGTCCAGCGGGGTGAGGGGCACGGGACATTATAGACCAGCAGAGGGGTCGGAGCAGGGAAGGGAAGCAGGGGCGCGGCCCGCGCCGCGCCCCTGCCGCACATCTACTGAACGCTGACGGTTGGCGTGTTGCTGGTCCAGCCGCCGATGTTAATCACCAGGGGCGAATCGCCGGAGGGCGCCGCGTACGGCACCACCAGGTTAATCTGGAGCACACCCACCAGCCCCGGCGTCAGCCCGACGAACAGCACCTGCGCCGGAGCGCCGCCTATCCACGCCTTGGTGGCGAAGGGAGCGAGGGCCAGCGGGTCCGAGGGCGCCGCCGCGCCGGTCGCCACCGCCGGCGTTACCGTCCCCTGCCCGGTCATGTATACCGACATCACGCTGCCGCGCAACGCTCCGTTGCCCGCCGCATTCACCGAATTGTCGGCGTTGACCACCACGGCGCGGTTGTTGCCGTAAGTGAAGATGCCCGGCGCGATCGGCACTACCTGCACGGGCAGCGGCCCGCTCAAAGAGCCGTTGTTATCGACGAC